>DAIDKA010000237.1 GCA_027451085.1 Gammaproteobacteria bacterium | reverse complement strand
GGGCGGCGGCTTCTGCCGCTACTCGGTGGACGCGGTGTGGATGATCCCGCATTTCGAGAAGATGCTGTACGACAACGGCGCGCTGCTGGCCACCTACGCACAGGCCGCCCTGGCCACCGGCGACGGCTACTATGCCGAAGTCGCCGGCCGCATCGCCGACTGGGCGCTGCGCGAGATGCATTCGCCCGCCGGCGCCTTCCACAGCAGTCTCGACGCGGACTCGGAGGGACACGAGGGCAGGTTCTACGTCTGGACCCCGGACGAAGTGCGCGCCCTGCTCACGGCCGATGAATACGCCGTGTTTGCGCCCCGCTTCGGCCTCGACGGCCCGGCCAACTTCGAGGGTCGCTGGCACCTGCGCGTGACCCGCGGCCTCGATGACGCCGCTGCGCTTGCCGGCCGGGAGCTGCCCGACGCCCGGACGCTCATCGATTCCGCGCGCGCAAAGCTGCTTGCGGCGCGCGGCGCGCGCGTGCGCCCGGGGCTCGACGACAAGGTGTTGACCTCGTGGAACGCGCTGATGATCCGGGGCCTGGCGATCGCAGCGCGCAGCCTCGGGCGCACAGACCTGGAACGGGCCGCCACCGGCGCGCTGGATTTCATCCGCAGGCATCTATGGCGCAACGCACGCCTGCTGGCCACCGCCAGCGGCGTGGACGCCCGTCTGCCCGCCTACCTCGACGACTACGCCTATCTCGCCGACGCCATCCTGGAGTTGCAGCAGCTGCGCTTCGAGCCGATCGAACTCGACTTCGCGCGGCAGTTGCTGGACGTGCTGCTCGAACACTTCGAGGACCGCGACAACGGCGGGTTTTTCTTCACCGCCGACGATCACGAGCAGCTGATCCACCGCACGAAGAGCTTTGGCGATGACGCGATCCCCTCCGGCAACGCCATCGCCGCCTTCGTGCTGCAGCGCCTGGGACATCTGCTGGGCGAGACGCGTTATCTCGATGCCGCCGAACGCACGCTGCGCGCCGGCTGGACCGGCATGCATGACAACCCGCAGGCTCATGTCACCCTGCTGTCCGCGCTGGAGGAAACGCTCCACCCCCCGCAGACCGTCATCCTGCGCGGCGATGCCCGCGTGATCGAAGGCTGGCGCAACCAGCTGGCGCGCCTGTACGCGCCACGCCGCCTGCTGCTCACCATTGCAGCAGACGCCACCGGCCTGCCACCCGCGCTGGCCGACAAGGCGCCCCGCGGCGAGGCCGTCGCCTATGTCTGCGAAGGCGGCAGCTGCTGCGCGCCGATCAGCTCGCTGTCTGAGCTGATCGCCGCGTTACGACAGTAACGCGGCGCCCGCCGCGGCGAGATTGCGCGGCGATACGCTGCCATGCGCGCACAGCGCAACAAAATCGCGGCAGGCCCGCGCGAACTCGCCGCGGCCGATCGCATCCATGCCGGCCACCTGCGCCAGCTGGTCCAGCGCCACGCGCAACCGCGCCAGGCACAACGTTGACACCACGGCGATGTCCGCAAGCTGCGCCTCTTGCGGCGTCCCGCCGGCGGCAACTGTAGTCCAGGCCCGCGCCGCGGCCGCATCGATGCCCGCCTTCGCCAGCGCGAGCTCGGCGACACCGGCCGCATAACGTGACTGCACCAGGGCGTCCTGCGCCAGCAACCTGCCGTCGGCGCCCGGCTTGGCTCGCGCCAGCGCCGCGAACAGCGCAAGCGCATGCCGCGCGATGCCCAGCCCCACGGCGGCCACCGGCAGCTGCGTCAGCACGATGAAGGGCAGGCGATACAGCGGCCCGGTCTCACGCGGCGGATCGGCGATCACCGAGAAGGTGTGATGCTCCGGCACGAAGGCGGCCTCGACCCGGAAAGAGTGGCTGCCCGTGCCGCGCAGGCCGCTGGTGTCCCAATCGGGCAGCACGGTGACGTCGGCCGGCCCGAAGGACATGGCCCGCACCAGCGGCGCGCCATCAGCACCATTGAGCGGTCTGCCACCGTCGGTGATGCGGCAGTTGGCGGTGAAAATCGAGGCGTGATGCGCACCGCTGGCATAGCGCCACTGCCCCTGGGCGCGGTACCCGCCCGATACCTTCTCGGCGACACCCGTGGGCGCACCTGAGCCTGCCACCAGCGCGTGCGCCGGCCCGAACAGCTGCTGCGCACCCTGGGGTGGCAGCCAGGCACCGAACAGCCCGCCGCCGTTGCCGATCATCACCGCCCAGCCGAGGGAACCGTCGAGCAGGGCCGCGCGTTCGTACACGGCCAGTGCGTCACCCAGGGGCAGTTCCAGTCCCCCGCACGAGGCCGGAACCCACATGCGGAAGAACCCCCCGTCCAGCAACGGCCGGGCCAGATCGTCAGGCAGCCGGGCTTCACGCTCCGCCTGAGCCGCGCACTCAGCCACCCGGGGCGCCAGCGCCTCCAGCCGTTGCAGCAGCGCCGCGGTGGCGGGCGACACGGTTTACAACACTTGTGCCACGGACTGGGCGAAATAGTCGAGGTTGTGCTCACCCAGACCGGCAATGTTGATGCGGCTGTCATCGGTCATGTACACGTGATGCTCGGTGCGCAGCTGCGTGACCTGTGCAACCGTGAGGCCCAGCAGCGAGAACATGCCCTGCTGCTTCGCAATGAAGCTGAAATCGTGCCCGGGAGCGATTTCGCCGAGCTTCGCCACCACCTGGCGCCGCAGGCCGTTGATGCGATCACGCATCGTGGCCAGTTCCTGCACCCAGCTGGCGCGCAGCGCATCGTTGCCGAGGATCTCGGCAACGATGGCGGCGCCATGGTCCGGCGGCATGGAGTACAGGCTGCGCGCGATACGCACCTCCTGGCTGAGCGCAGCCAGCGCCACGGCCGGCTTGTCCACCACGAAGTGCAGCACGCCCACGCGTTCGCGGTAGAGGCCGAAGTTCTTCGAGCACGACGCAGCCACCAGCAGCTCCGGCAGTTCGGCGGCAAACAGGCGGATGCCATAGGCGTCCTCATCGAGGCCGGTGCCCAGGCCCTGGTAGGCCATGTCGATGTAGGGCAGCAGGCCACGGCGCCTGAAAATGGGCAGCAGTTCCTGCCACTGTGCCTGCGACAGGTCGGCACCGGTCGGGTTGTGACAGGAAGCGTGCAGCACCACGACATCGCCGGCCGGCAGCTGCTCGAGCGCCTTGCACATGGCGCCGAAGTCGATGGCGCCCTTGCCGGCGTCGTAGTAAGGATAGCGCGCCAGCTTGAGCCCTGTGTTGGACAGCAGCGGCACGTGGTTGGCCCAGGAGGGCAGGCTTACGTGGACCGTCGCCTGCGGCGAGGCGATGCGGATCAGTTCCGAACCCAGGCGCAGCGCGCCGCTGCCGCCGGGACCCTGGATGCTGCGCACCCGGTCGGCGGCCAGCACCGCGTGATTCGCGCCGAACACCTGGCGTTCCATGGCGGAATTGAAGGCCGCATTGCCCGCGGGGGCCACGTAGGTTTTGCTGGTCTGGCGCGCCAGCACCGCGGCCTCGGCCTTGCGCACGGCCGCAAGCACCGGAGTCTCGCCGCGGGCATCCTTGAACACGCCCACCCCCAGATCGACCTTTTTCGCATCGGGATCGGCCCGGTAGATCGCCATCAGGCCGAGGATCGGGTCAGCAGGCAGGGTATCGAGGCGCTCGAACATGGTTTTGCCTTGGGCGTAAGTCAGGTGAATCGGGTCGGGCAGTGTACCCTTCCGTGCCCCCCGGCGCAGCGTTGGGTACCCGGGGCGGCCTGCCGAAATCCAAGCAACGCCGCCCGGAATTGGCAAAATGCGCCATCGTCCCTGAATCACTCTTCCGTTCGAGGTGTCTTCGTGAAAGCAACGCATCGCATCGTCGGCCTGCTGCTCGCCGCGGCCGCGGTTCCCGCCCTGGCCCAGACCGCGGGCAACGTCCCGCCCAACAAGACCGTGCCGGTCGCCAAGGACCAGAACGCGGCGCAGACCAAGGCCGACGACAGCTACAGCCTGGGACTGTCGATGGGCACCCAGCTGCACGGTTACGGCGTGGATGCGGACTCGGTCAACTATCAGAAGATGATGGCCGGCGTCAGGGCGGCCCTGGCGGGCAAGACCGCCACACCCGCGGACGCCCAGAAGGTCCAGAACCTCATCACCACCGCCCGCCAGGCCGTGGGTCAGGTCAATGCCGCCGCCGCCGCCAAATTCCTGGCGGCAAACGCCAGCAAGCCTGGCGTCATCACCACCGCCAGCGGCCTGCAGTACAAAGTGCTGCGCGCGGGCGCGGGCGCCTCGCCCAAGGCCAAAGACACGGTCACCGTGGACTACGAAGGCCACCTGCTCAACGGCGATGTGTTCGACAGCTCCTACAAGCGCGGGGAACCTGCGACCTTCCCGGTGGACGGCCTCATCAAGGGCTGGGAGGAAGGCCTGCAGCTGATGAAGCCAGGGTCCAAGATCGAGCTCTACATCCCACCCGCGCTGGGCTACGGCGAGCATGGCCAGCCGCCGATTCCGCCGCAGTCCTTGCTGATCTTCACGGTGGAACTGAAGTCAGTTAAGACCCCGGCGCCCGCAGCGGCGCCCGCACCTGCCCCCGCGAAATAACCCTCAAGGGCCTGTTCACCTGACTGAACAGGCCCTGGGGATCGCCCGGGACAGCTGCCACGTCTTCAGATCCGGCGTTCGCTGGCCGGCGGCGGGGTGTACTGGTACAGCCAGGTCTCGGTCAGCGGCTGGCCATCGGCAGCGAGGTACAGGCGCAGGTTGATGGGTTCAGTGCTGTCGTCCGTCAGACGCAGATCGAACATGGCCCGCCAGCCGCCGATGGAGCGCAGCGGACGCGCCGAGGTGATCTCGACCTTGCCGCGCGATGCGGAGATCACCGGCACCACCTGGGCGTGATCACCCAGCAGATCGAAGTCCCCGCCGGCGAAATCCACCACGAAGCGCCAGGAGAAATACGTGCGCTTCTGCCCGACGATACCACCCACGCCGGTGCGTGTGGCATGGGCCCACGCCAGTCCCGAGGAGAACGGGATGCTGCGGCACCAGTACAGCTTGTAGCCGAACAGCAGTTCCTGGCCCTTCTGCGGCTTCTCAGCCGGATTCCAGAACGCCACGATGTTGTCGAAGGTCTCATCGACCGTCGGGATTTCCACCAGCATGACCTGGCCCGGACCCCACCGGCCCTTGGGCTCGACCCAGACGCTCGGGCGTTTGTCATAGAACACCCCGTCGTCCTGGTAGTCGGCGAAATCGCGGTCACGCTGCATGAGACCGAAGCCGCGCGGGCTGTTATCGACAAAGCTGTTGACCCGCACCGAGACGGGGTTCATCAGCGGCCGCCACAGCCACTCGCCCGAGCCGGTCCAGATCTGCAGGCCGTCCGAGTCATGGATCTGCGGCCGCCAGTCGTCGTCCACGCGTTTGTCATTGGAACCGTACAGGAACATGCTGGTGCCGGGCGCGATGCCGATGCGCTCGATTTCCTTGCGCGGGTACAGCGCGGCGTCGACATCCATGATGAGCGTATCGGCAACGTCGATGATGAAGCGGTAGGCGCCGGTGACACTCACCGAGTCCAGCAGGCCATAGACGGTCAGCTGGCTGGAATCCTTCTGCGGCTTCTCGAGGTAGTACGCGATGAAGTCGGGAAACTCCTCCGGGTAGGGCATGCCGCTGTTGACGGCCAGTCCGCGCGCTGACATGCCGTACTGCATGTCGCCGTCCACCGCGCGGAAATACGACGCGCCCTGGAAGGCCGCAACGTCGCGCACCCAGTCGGTGTGGAAATTGAGGCGGAAGCCCGCGAACCCCAGGTCCAGCGGGATCTTCGACGGATCGACCCCCGAGGCGCTGTAGTCGAACATGGAGCGGTCGTAGCCCAGTTCCTGCTCCTGGTCGTTCTCCACCACATGCATGCGCACCGGGTTCCTGATGGTGAATCCCAGGTGGAAGAACCGCACCTGGTAGCGCAGGTGATCGTTGGCCCAGAGCGAGGCCTCGTTGCGGAAGCGGATGGACTGCCACTTGTCCCAGTTCAGGGCGGCGATGGCAGGCGGCAGCTGGTTGCGCGGCGGCTTGTAAGCCTGGCCGGCGAGCTGGCGCGCAATGCCCTTGAGTTTCGCGTAATCGAACGGCTGGGGCCTGCCGATGCGCCGCATGCCGGCGGTGGCGCCGAATGTCTCCTCGATGAGCCCGCTCCAGGGAAGACCGGCTGCAGCCATGACCGCGGCACCCCGCCGCAACAGCTCTCTTCTGCGCATCGCTACCTCGGCTCGCTCTCGGCTATGGTCCATGGCAAAAAGCGTGACTTTTGCCGGGCTAATAACTCTCGTCACGGGATGGAAAGGTCCCGGCCTTGACGTCCGTCGCGTACTGTCGCGCAGCGCCGGTGATGACCTCGTGCAACTGCGCATAGCGGCGCAGGAAGCGCGGCGAAAACCCCTGGTTGATGCCGAGCATGTCCTGTATCACCAGCACCTGGCCGTCGGTGCCACTGCCAGCGCCGATGCCGATGGTGGGAATCGCAAGCTGAGTGGACACGCGCGTGGCCAGTTCCGCGGGGATCTTCTCCAGCACCAGGGCGAAACAGCCCAGATCCTGCAGCAACCGCGCATCGTCCAGCAGCCTGTCCGCCTCCTCGCGGCCGGTGGCCCGGGCCGTGTAGCTGCCGAATTTGTGGATGGATTGGGGCGTAAGGCCCAGGTGACCCATCACCGGGATACCGGCCGACAGGATGCGCCCGACGCTCTCGGCGATGATCGCGCCCCCTTCCACCTTCACCGCGTGCGCGCCGGATTCCTTCATGATCCGCACTGCGCTCTGCAGCGCCTGCTGGCTGTCGCCCTGGTAGGTGCCGAAGGGCAGGTCCACCACCACCAGCGCGCGCGAGGTTCCGCGCACCACCGCGGCGGCATGGTCGATCATCTGGTCAAGCGTGATCGGCAGGGTGGTCTGGTGGCCGTGCATGACGTTGGAGGCCGAATCCCCCACCAGCAGCACGTCGATCCCGGCCCCGTCCAGCATGCGGGCGAAGGAGTAGTCATAAGCCGTCAGCACGGCGATTTTCTCGCCGCGGCCCTTCATCTGCTGCAGCCGTGCGGTGGTCACCGCGCGGGGATCGACGCCCCCCGCTGATAAAGCGGTCCCCCCCGCGGAAGTGGTCTCAGTGGACACGGCGGATCTCGTAAGTCATGGGCCCCGATTCTGACAGGCGGCCCGCGCCGCGTCGATTACGCCTGCAGCAGGCCGACTGTGGGTAGAATTGCCTTCATGATGACCGACGCACAGCAAGCCCTGCAGCGCCTGCGCGAGGGCAACCGGCGGTTCGTCCAGGAAACCACCAGCGTCGGGGATGCCACCGGCAGCCGCCGCCGGCTGGAACTGGCCACACAGCAGTTTCCCTTCGCCATCATCCTGGGCTGCTCGGACTCGCGGGTCCCTGCGGAAATCATCTTCGACCAAGGACTGGGCGACCTGTTCGTGATCCGGGTGGCCGGTAACATCGTGGCGCCCTCGCAGGTGGGCAGCGTGGAGTTCGCCGCCGAACGCTTCGGCACCCGCCTGGTGGTGGTTGTGGGCCACAGCAACTGCGGCGCCATCACCGCAACCATCGAGGAACTTACCCGCAACACCGGCGGTGACCAGTCCCACAACATGCACTCCATCGTCAGCCGGGTGCGACCCTCGGTGGAGCCGCTGCTGCGCACGTCGTTGCGCGACGACCACGACGCCTTGGTGGAAGAGGCCGTGCGCGCCAATATCCGTGTATCCGTCGATCACCTGCGGCATGGCTCGGCCGTGCTGGAACAGCTGATCCAGAAGGCAGGCCTGATGATCGTCGGCGCGGAGTACCACCTTGCGACCGGCGAGGTCGAGTTCCTCGACGGCGCCTGAACCCGCCTCAGCCGCCGGCCGGCTCCCACTCCACATGCGCCATGACGAGCGGTGCAGGACGCGGCACACGCGGCCCAGGGTCCTGTGCCGGCAGCAGCAGCGCAGTTCCGCCCTGCGCAAGCGCAGCCAGCCGCTCGCGCATGGCCCTGAGTTCCGCCGGCGGTGACGTCTCCTCCGGCGTCAGCAGCAGCCCCCGGGCCTTGAATGCCAGGCCGATGCTGCTGCGGCTGGTGAACTCCGTCAGCGGCGCCGACAGCAGCAGGCCCGCCAGCACCGGCATGATCCACCAGATGAAGCGCGGCGCGAACGTCAGGATCACCGCGCCCCACACCATGCCCAGCAGCATCTGCACCCGGTGGCGCACGAAGGCATCGCGGAACGTCACCCCGCGGTCACCGCGCTCCTGCGCGTTCCATGCCACCGGCTTGCCCAGCAGGGTCGTGATCACGAACGTCGAATGAAACACCATCATGGGCGGTGCCAGCAGCATGCTGAACAGCTGCTCCAGCAGCATGCTCACCATCAGGCACAGCACGCCGCCGTAGGAGCGGCGCCGCTCGCCGTTGACGCAGGCGAGCGTGAACCCCAGCAGCTTCGGCAGCAGCAGCACCACGATGGTCGCCAGCAGCAACGCGGCGATCTCCCCGTCGCGGTACTCCGGCCACACCGGGAACAGAGTATGCGTGCCGGTCTGGAAGTACTGGTAGCCGCTGATGGCTTCCTGGCAGGTGATGACCGAGGACAGGATCAGCACCGCGAACCACATGGGCGAGGTGACGTAGGACAGGATGCCTGTCGTCATGTGCAGCCGGTTCAGCCAGTACAGTCCCTTCATGCGCAGTACATTGGTGTGCTGCAGGTTGCCCTGCGCCCAGCGGCGGTCGCGCGCCGCAAAGTCGATGATGTTCGACGGCACCTCCTCCCAGCTGCCCACAAGGTCGGGCACCAGCCACACCTCGTAGCCCGCGCGGCGCATGAACGCCGCCTCGACGAAATCGTGGCTGAGGATCTCCCCGCCCAGCGGCGCCCTGCCCGGCAGCTGCGGCAGCGCGCAGTGCGCGGCAAATGCCTTCATGCGGATGATCGCATTGTGTCCCCAGTAGTTGGCGTCACCCATCTGCCACCAGGCCAGGCCCGATGACAGCATCGGACCGTTCAGGCGGGCGCCGAACTGCACCATGCGCGCGAACAGCGTCTCGCGGCCCACCGGCAGCGGCGCGGTCTGGATGATGCCCGCACCCGGATGGGCATCCATCAGCCTGGCCAGCGTCACCAGCGCCTCCCCCGACATCACACTGTCGGCGTCGAGCACCACCATGCTCTCGTAGGCGCCACCCCAGTTGCGGACAAATTCCTCGATGTTGCCCGCCTTGCGCCCGCTGTTGTGCTCGCGACGGCGGTAGAAAATCCTGCCGGCCGCCCCGTGACGCACCACCAGCTCCTGCCAGGCGGCAACCTCAGCCTGGGCTACGTCAGGCTTGCGTGTGTCGGACAGGATGAAGAAATCGAAACAGCCGCACTCCTGAAACCGGGACAGGGAACCCCAGATGGCGTCGATCCCGGCACTGGTGCGCACCGGATCCTCGTTGTAGACCGGCATCACCAGCGCCACGCGGTTGCGCACGGTGAGCCCCTCCGCGTCACGCGCCTGCACCACCAGCGGGTCCGAACCGCGCAGCCGCAGGACGAAGCCGGCGATGGCGGTCCAGAAACTGGCCGCGATCCAGGTGAACAGCCCGAAGAACAGCACCAGGCTGACAGCCTCCATCACCGTCAGGCCGTTGGCCCGCAGGATGTCCAGCATCAGCAGGCTCGCCAGCACGCTGGTGAGCAGCGTAAGTCCGAGGAACAGTGTGCGCCGGCGCCGCCGGATGCGGACGAACCTGCTGAGATCCACGTCGCTCACAGCGGCAACTGGTCGGTCCAGGTCTCGGTGAGCGACTCACCGTAAAGCTGGAGATAGCAATGCAGGTCGACGGTGTCGTGCTGGTGCGTCGGGAACACCAGGAAGCTCACGCGCCAGCTGCCGGTCTCGACCAGCTTCTGCACCGTAACGTCCTGGACCTGTCCGCCGTTGGCGGTGAGCAGCGCCTTCAGTGGCTGGCTGTCGTTCAGGCCATCCAGGTCACCGCCTGCAAAGTCGATCAGGATGCGGCGCGCATCGCTGTGGGCGGTGCTCTGGACTTCCGCCGGCGTCGCCGGCAGCGTGCGCGTGGCAATGACCTTGCCGCCGGGCGGCCATTGCTGCGAATCCCCATGCGCGAGCATCAGCCAGTCGAAGTGCAGCGGTTTGCCGGCTTCCACCGCCTGTTCCGGCACCCAGTAAGCGGCGATGTTGTCGTGGATATCCTCGCCGTTGGGAATCTCCACCAGTTCCACACCGCCGCGACCCCAGTCGCCCAGAGGCTGTATCCAGTAGCTGGGACGGCGCTGGAACCGCGCATCCTCGTCCTGGTAATGGTTGAAGTCACGGTCGCGCTGGATCAGCCCGAAACCACGCGGGTGCTCATCCATGAAGCGGTTGATGCGCAGGTCCTTCGGGTTGGTGAGCGGCCGCCACAGCCACTCGCCGATGCCGGTCTGCATCATCAGGCCATCGCTGTCGTGGACCTCGGGGCGGTAGTCGTTGAAGCGATGCCCGGCCGGATCCTCCCCGTACAGGAACATCGAGGTCATGGGCGCTATGCCCAGCTTGTGGATGCTCTTGCGCGGAAACAGCACGCTGTGCACCTCCAGCTGCGTGATGCCGCCCGGGCGTACGTCGAAGCGGTAGGCCCCGGTCACGCTGTCACTGTCGAGCAGCGCGTAGAGGGTGAGCACGCGCTGCTCCGGACCGGTGGGCCGGACCAGCCAGAAGTCGGTGAACCAGGGAAATTCCTCGCCGCCCTTGGAACCGGTGTTGATGGCGAGGCCCCGCGCCGTCAGGCCGTAGTCCTGGTTGCGACCCAGCACACGGAAGAAGGTGGCGCCCAGGAAGACGATGAGTTCGTCCTTGTAGGTCGGCGTCTGCAGCGGGTAATGCACGCGGAAGCCGGCAAATCCCAGGCTTCGCGGCAGCTTTCCGGGCTGGCGCACCACCCTGCCGAAGTCGAACCAGTTGGGGTTGTAGATGATCGGCCTGGCCTGACCGTCGACCACCTCCGAGATGTTCACGCGGCGGTCGAAGTTGAAACCGCGGTGGAAGAACTGGACCTCGAACAGCGACTGGTTGCGCCACAGCGCATCGCTGTGTTTGAAATGGATGGCCTGGTACTGGTCGAAACTGAGATTGGCGATGGCCGTCGGCAGCTTCGGTGAGCGGTTCTCGTAGGGCTTGGCCGCACGCTCCTGCGCCAGTTGCTGCACTTCCTGGAAACCGAATCCCTGCTCGGCGGGCGGGGCTTCGGCTGCGGGTGTTGCGGCAGAAGCAGGCAGCGAGGCCGCTGAGGCCGGCACCGGCGGCGCGTCCATGGATGGACTCTGCGTGCGGGCCGGTGGCTGCGACACCGGAACAGTGGCGCTGCGGTCCGCGCTCAGCCCGGCATCAGCGGGCTCGTGCAGCCTGCTGCCCGCCAAATAAGCGAGTGCCATCGCAATCACCACGCCCGCCGCGATCAACCACTGACGCACCCGCACTCACACCACCCAGTACTCAAGTAGCTATTGCGAAAGTATACGGGAGCCGGCCGCCCCTGGCTGGCGTGTCTCGAGCATCAGTCCGCGGGTTTGACGGCAACCGGCGACAACACGGTGGCACTGCGGACCAGCAGGTTCTGCGCCTGCCAGCGGGCAGACTCGTCCATGTCGGCCATAAAGCGGACCTCGCCCGCGGCAAGCGTCGCAACCGGCAGGCCATCGCGGTAAAGCAACCGGTTGCCGGCCAGTGCTGGCAGTCGCGGCCCCGGCGTCAGGATGCCAATGAGATTCAGTGGATCCGCCGCCGAGAGTGATACCCAGCGCGCCTCCTGTCCTTGCCGGCGCGATTCGCGCAGCAGCGCCACCGCCTCCGGCAGCGCGTACTGCTCACCGGAAAAGCCCGCGACAAAGCGTCCGCCGCGGATTTCCCCACGGGCCTCCAGCCGGCGACAGCAGACCATGAGTTCACGCCATGGCGGCAGCCAGTCTGCCTCGGCCGCCATCAGGCGCCAGAAGATCACGCCCCAGCGCCTGAGCAACGTCCGCACGACATGCTCCACCGCTTCTTCGCGTGCCGCGGGCTGATGCCGGTGCACCAGCGCCCAGCGCCCGGAGTCAGCCATGCCGAACAGTACCCGCCGCCCACGCCTGCCACGTGCTGGACGCTGCCGCTGCGCCGGCAGCAGCAGCGCGCGCAGCCCGCCGAAACCACCGCAGTTCACCAGCCCCAGCGCCGCCAGTTCTCCCAGGGCAGCCTCGCCCTGCGCCGGCAGCAGGCCGGCACCGTGCACCAGATCGTCATAGAAGCTCGCGCCTTGCCGGGTGAGATGCTCGGCGACCGCACGCGCGGCCGGCGAGGCTGCAGTGTCAGCCAGCACCGGCACCGCCGTGAGCGCCGACCACACGCGCATCTGGCGCCGGGGCAGCAGCGTGATGGGCGTGGAACGCACCGGACCCGCCGCCACCGCAGTGCGCGCCGGCGGACACAGCCTTGCCCACACATAGCGGCCGGCCAGGCCATGCTCATCCAGCCAGGCCGGGTCGTATTCCGCAATGCGCGCCGGCAGGATTTCGCTCTCCCAGGCACCCGCGGCAACCTCGCAGCCTTCGAGCTGATCCAGCACCGCAGTCAGCGCTTCCGGCCCCTGCATGCGCGCCGCGGGACTGGCGCGCTGCCAGTCACACAGGAAGCGCAGAAAGTCGCGCGCGGCTACCGGCTCGATCTGCGCCCGCAATGTCTTGACCGTGTAGCGATGGATGCGCGCCAGCAGGCCCCGTTCACACCACTCGGTGACATCGGCGGCAAGGCCTTCCGGCGTGAAGCGTCCGCTCATGGCGGTGCCCTGCGCCTGCAGCGCGCCAAGCGCGGCGCTGACCCTGGCGGGCGCCAGGCCACTCTCCTGCGCCAGCCGCTGCACCGTCACCGGCCCCAGGCCATCCAACCGGCCGCGGATGATCAGCACCTGTCCCTCATCGCTGCTCCACCAGTGCCGCCGCTCCGTCGCGATCCACTGCGCCGCCGCCGATCCAGCCCGACGCATCACCCGGCCCTGCGATTCAAGTTCGGCGAGCAAGGCCGGCCAGGCGGTGTTGGCGTTGGCCTCGGCTTGCGTCAGGAAACCCAGCCACATGAGCGCATCGTGCAGTTCATCAGCCGTGGCCGCCGCCGGCCAGGCCTCCTCGCGCACGCGGGCGATGGCCTCGGGGTCCAGGCGGCCGATGCCGGCGGCGCTTTGTGGAGCAAGAAAGCGCCGGCTCATCACGGCCTGGGTGCGCCGTTCCTCCAGCGGCGCATCGTCGAGGAAGGCATATGGCCTGGCCGACAGCACCTCCAGCGCCAGCGGCGAAGGCTCGGTGAGGTCGCGCGCCACCACGCGGACAGCACCGCTTTCGATGCCGGCCAGCGTCGCCAGGAACCCGTCCAGATCCATTGCCTCGTGCAGGCAGTCGCAGATGCATTGCCGCACCAACGGGTGGTCCGGGACTTCGATCTCCCCGGGCAGATTCTCGGCGCAGGCCACCTGGTCGGGGAACACCCCTGCCAGCAGGTCCTCGGCATTCATGCGCGCCAGTGGTGGCG
The DNA here is from genome assembly GCA_027451085.1 of Gammaproteobacteria bacterium. Lineage (GTDB taxonomy): Bacteria > Pseudomonadota > Gammaproteobacteria > Steroidobacterales > Steroidobacteraceae > DAIDKA01. Next base: position 40,320 of record DAIDKA010000237.1, on the reverse strand, counting down.
GCACCTTCCTGCCGCCGCGGAAGCGCGGCAGCGCAAGCGAAATCGCGGCCACCCAGCGCCAGCGCGTGGTGAACATCGGCGCGGCGAACAGTGCCTGTTCAAGGATGTGCTGTGCACTGTCGGAACGCAGGTAACTCGCCACCTCCATCAGCTCGAAGCTGTGCGCCGTGGTCAGCGACAGCACCAGTGCATCCTCGGTGGCTGCCGCCTGCAGCTCGAAGTTGAACTGGCGGCAGAAGCGCTTGCGCAAGCTCAGTCCCCAGGCACGGTTCACGCGGCTGCCGAAGGGCGCATGCAGCACCAGCTGCATGCCGCCGGCTTCGTCGAAAAACCGCTCCAGCACCACGGTGTCGCGCGCCGGCAGGCAGCCGAGCGCCGCCAGCGCCGCGGCAAGATACGCCGTGAGCTGGGAGGCGGCGGACTCATCCAATCCAACCTCGTGCATCAGCCAGGCGCGCGCGGCAGCGTCGCGACCCTCGCTTTCCAGGTGCCGCGCCAGTTCCTGCCGCAGCCTTGAAACCGCGCCCGACAGCTCATCCGTGCGGCCTGGCGCCTCGCCCAGCCAGAACGGAATGGTGGGCGGCACCCCCTGCGCATCTTCCACGCGTACCGTGCCGCGCTCCACGCGCAGGATGCGATAGGAAGTGTTGCCGAGCTGGAACACATCACCGGCCATGCTTTCGACCGCGAAGTCCTCGTTCACCGAACCCACGATGTGGGCTTCAGGCTCCAGCATGACTTGGTAATCGGCAGTGTCGGGAATCGCGCCACCCGAGGTCAACGCCGTCAGGCGCGAACCGCGACGCGGGCGCAGGCGGTGATGGATGCCATCGTGATGGATCAAGGCGCCCTGCTGGCGGCCGCGGCGCGTGCTGAAACCTTCCGCCAGCATGCGCAGCACAGCGTCGAAGTCCTCCCGGGGCAGTTGCGCGTAGGGCTGCGCCTCGCGTACCAGCCGGTACAGCCCGTCGTCGTCCCATTCCTGGCCGGCCACTTCGGCAACGATATGCTGCGAGAGCACGTCGAGCGTGCCCGGTGGCACGTGCAGCACGTCGAGTTCACCGCGGCGCACGGCATCCAGCAGCGCCGCGCACTCCACCAGGTCGTCACGCGACAGCGGGAACAGCCGTCCCTTGGGGGTGCCGCCCACAGCATGGCCGGAACGGCCCACGCGCTGCAGGAAGGCGTTGATGGAATGCGGGGATGCGATCTGGCACACGAGATCGACGTCACCGATGTCGATGCCCAGCTCCAGTGAGGCCGTGGCCACCAGGACCTTGAGCTCCCCGCGCTTCAACCGCTGCTCGGCCTGCCAGCGCCGTTCGCGCGCCATGCTGCCGTGATGGGCCATCACCTGCTCGGCGCCCAGCCGCTCGGTCAGCTGTCGCGCCAGGCGTTCGGCCAGGCGGCGTGTGTTCACGAACACCAGGGTGGTGCGGTGCGCCGTCACCAGCTGCGCCAGCCGGTCGTACACCAGCGACCAGGTCTCCCCGGACATCACCGCGTCCAGCGGCACCGGCGGCAGCTCCAGCGCCAGATCGCGCTTGCGGGCGTGGCCGCCGTCGACGATGGTGCAGGCTCCGGCAGTGAGGAACCGCGCCACCGCCTCGATCGGCTTCTGTGTGGCGGACAGGCCGATGCGGGTGAGGCCGCCCAGCAGGCCGCCCATGCGCTGCGCGGTCAGCGCTTCGAGCCGCGCCAGCGACAGCGCCAGGTGCGCGCCACGCTTGTTGCCCGCCAGCGCGTGGATTTCGTCGACGATTACCGTGCGCGTGGTGGCCAGCATTTCGCGGCCCGACTGTGAGCCCAGCAGGATGTACAGCGACTCGGGGGTGGTGACGACGATGTGTGGCGGGCGACGCCGCATTTGCGCCCGCTCCTGCTGCGGTGTGTCGCCGGTCCGCACCCAGGCGCGGATGTCGACGTCCGGCAATCCGCGCTCGAACAGCTCGCGGCGGATACCGTCAAGCGGACTGGCGAGGTTGCGCTCGATATCGTTGGAGAGCGCCTTCAGCGGCGAGACGTACACGATCCGCGTCTCGTCCGGCAGCGGACGGTGCAGTCCCTCGCGCACCAGCTCGTCGATGGCAGCGAGAAAGGCGGCGAGGGTTTTGCCCGAACCGGTGGGCGCGGCCACCAGCACGTGGCGCCGGGCCTGGATGGCAGGCCACGCCTGTGATTGCGCTTCAGTGGGCGCATCGAAGCTGCGGCGGAACCAGGCTGCCACAGCCGGGTGCAGGCTATCCAGGCTGCTCATGCGACAACACTAACCGATTGCCGCGGCCGGGAGGTCGGTCCGGCCTACTTGCCAGCCCCCGAATCCGGCGGCGCGGTAGCAACGGTGGGCACCACGGTGGCCTCGCGCCCGGCAAACTTCAGCACGAGGTCTGCCAGGCCGTCGAAGTTGCCCCCGAAGTGATGCCCGTCACCCAGCTGCACCACACCGGGATGACCGACCTCGTCCGCACACAGCGAATCCTTGTCGCCGGCACCGAACACGCACAGCGTGCTGCCGCGCGGCAGCTGGTCGAACTCGGGCTTGATGGGCAGGCCGTCGCTCGGTCCCACCCAGTTGGACAGGTGGAACTCGAAGGCCGCGTTGTGCCCCAGTCCCAGGAGCGACGTGGAGGCGATGGCCGCGCGGCCGGCGGACGACAGGCGGTTGATCGCGAAAGGCAGCACATCGGCACCCTGGGAGTAGCCCACCAGCAGCACCTTCTGCCGATGCCACGCGCGGGTGTAGTAGGCGATCACCCGGTCGAGGTCCTGCGCCACACCATCGGGGGTGCGCTTGGTCCAGAAGTAGCGCAGCGAGTCCCAGCCGACAATGGGCACTCCGCGCTCGGAGAGCGACCGGGCCACGCCCTTGTCGATGCCGGCCCAGCCACCATCGCCCGAGATCATGATGGCGAAGGCATCGTTTGCCGGCGCGCTGGTCGCGGCGATCTCCAGCAGCGGCAGGTCCTTCAGCGCCTCCGGCACCTGCACCCGCACCACCTGGCCGGCCGTGAGCTCATCCAGGGCCGAGGTCAGGTTCTTCGACCACTGTGACGGGTCGAGAAAGTCGTGCCCCACGTGCGGGATGATCTCGATGCGCGCGGTTTTCACCCTGGATATGAAATCAGCGGCGTCCTTGACCGGGCAGACGCTGTCGCTCTGGCCGTGGACGTCGATCCACTTCAGCGGCATCTTGTCCACCGGCAGCAAGGTCAGTCCCCTGCCGTCCGCGCGGCGCTGGAAGTAAGTGCCCTCGCCCTTGCAGAAGGGCTTGGTGCTCTCGTATTCCGGTGTGAAGCCCAGGGTCAGCACCGCCGAGAACAAGCCCGGCGCGGCATTGCCGCCGATGACATAGGCCATGGAGGAACCGGCGGAGTAGCCCGCCAGCACCGGTGGGATGTATGTCGGCAGGTGGTAATACGCCTGGACGAAATGACTGAGGTTCTCGAGGTCCCCATCCGGGAAGTAGCACGGGCTGCGGTCCTGCAGCAGATCGTGCAGGAAGGCGGGCTGGTCGATACCCACTACCATGGCCCCGTGCTGCTGCAGCTGCACCGCCATGCGGTCCGTATCCGCGGCCCAGCCGCCGTCACCGGACAGCAGCAGGACGACCTGCCGCACCGGTCCCGCCGGGCGGTAGATCGTCGCGTTCTTGAAGCGGCCGTGCGAAAGAGTGTCCTGCACCTTGGGGGAGCAGGATACCGCGATTACGCAAGCTGCAAAGGCCAGGAATACGGTTCGGATCAGGACCATGCTTCACCATTGACGACGGTTCCCGGCGGCGCCGGTTCCAGTGCTTTCAGCGGTGCCACCTTATGTAATATTGGCACTTGAGATACAGTGGGGGAGCCGCCCGGGACTTGAAACCGGGAGTTGGCGCCCATTATCGGCCAGCCTGGCCCGGGCCTCAAAAAAATCGCCGGGGAACGGCGGCCGCGGAATGTCGAGCCTGTGTGACAAACCCTTGCAGGCTGTGACCGTTCCCCTGCTTGCGCATCCGGTTCATGATATGTTTCCCGACCTCGCCGACGGTCCGGCGAGCACTGCCCCGGCATGGAGCCGCCTCTACCTGCATGTCCAACACGAACGCACTGCCAATTCCCCAGAAGCCGGCACTGATCTGGCTGAATGTTGCGATCTTCACCCTGACAGCGCTGGTATCGCTGACTGTCGTGCCCTGGTACGGCATCGTCCATGGCTACTCGATCGGCATGTGGGTGACTTTCGCCCTGCTCGTCACGCTGAACGAGATGTCGATCACCGCGGGCTACCACCGCCTGTGGGCGCACCGTGCCTATGACGCCCATCCGGCGCTGCGCTTTGTGTTCCTGCTGTTCGGCACCATGGCGCTGCAGAACAGCGCCTGGGTGTGGTGCAGCGGCCATCGCCGCCATCACCTGCATGTCGACGACAACGACAAAGACCCTTACTCGGCCAACCGGGGTTTCTGGTTCTCGCACATCGGCTGGATGCTGCGCGACTACCCGAGCGGCGAGGTCGATTTGAGCAACATTCCGGACCTGCGGCGCGACAAGATGCTGGCCTTCCAGCACCGCCACTATGCGCTGCTGGCCATCGTCTCGAACTTCGGCACCCCGCTGCTGATCGGCTGGGCGCTGGGCGATGTCTGGGGCGGGCTGCTGCTGGCCGGCGTGCTGCGCCTGTTCATCAGCCACCACTTCACCTTCTTCATCAACTCTCTGGCCCACATCTGGGGCAAGCGACCCTACACCGAGGAAAACACCGCCCGCGACAACCCCATTCTCGCGGTGGTGACCTTCGGCGAGGGCTATCACAACTACCACCACATCTTTGCGCATGACTACCGCAATGGCGTGCGCTGGTGGCAGTGGGATCCGACCAAGTGGCTCATCAGCAGCCTGCAGTTCGTGGGCCTGACCCGTCGCCTCAAGCGCACCCCGGCGTTCCAGATCCAACGCGCCCTGCTGTCCATGCAGCTGGTACGCGCGCAGCGCAAGCTGGAGCAGCTGCCGGCCGCCAACGGCCCTGCCACCCACATAGAACAGCTGCGCCGCAAGATTGCGCAGGAGTACGACGCGCTGGCCTCGGCTGTGGCCGAATGGACGCATGTCAAGGAGCAGTGGCTGGAGGACAAGAAGCGCGCGGTGATCGAGCACCTCGAGCACGCCAACTTCCAGAAGCGCCTGCGCGAGATCGAGCAGCGCCTGAAGGTCCAGCGCCGCCGGCTGCGCATCCTGCACGCCGAACTGGCGTAGCATTGGAAGACCGTATCGCCTGCCGGCCCCACCGGCCAGGCCTGTGACGACCCCCGCTCCGGCGGGGGTCTTTGCTTCAGGGGATTGAGATGGGACGCATATTTGAAGTCAGAAAGGCCACGATGTTCGCGCGCTGGAACCGCATGGCCAAGCAGTTCGCGCGCATCGCCAAGGACATCACCATGGCGGTCAAGGCCGGAGGCCCCGATCCGCAGTCCAACCCGGCGCTGCGCCGCGCGATGCAGAACGCGCGCGCCGTCAACATGCCCAAGGACAAGGTCGATGCCGCCATCAAGCGCGCCTCGGGCCGCGATGCGACCAACTACCAGCAGGTGTTGTACGAAGCCTATGCCCCGCACGGCATCGCGCTGATGATCGAAACCGCCACCGACAACCCCACGCGCACCGTGGCCGAGGTCCGCAACATCGTCACCAAGAACGACGGCAACCTGGCCACCAGCGGCAGCGTCAGCTTCCAGTTCAAGAAGATGGGCGTTTTCCGCCTGAACCCGGAAGGGATCGACCAGGATGATCTGGAGCTCTACCTGATCGACCACGGCCTGGAGGAATTCGGCGAGAGCACCGGTGAGAAGGGCGAACCCCAGCTGGTGGCGCGCTGCGCGTTCGAGGACTTCGGCCGCCTGCAGGAAGCGCTCGAAGCCCGCAAGATTCACCCGATCTCAGCCGAGCACGAGTACGTCCCCACCATGCACACGGACCTGCCCGAGGCTCAGGCCAACGAAGTGCTGGCGCTGGTGGACAAGCTGGAACAGAACGACGACGTCCACTCCGTCTTCCACAACCTAGGATAGGCTGAAGCGCCGACCGCAAATGTCCGCAAGGCGGGGATACGCGCCATGGATGGTGCGCTGCCCCACACCCGGGATGGGCAACGCATCCTGCCGTCGGATTTTTGCGGGCGGCGATCGAGCCGCAAACCGTCAGTCCGGCATCGGGGTCATCTGCCCCGCCAGCGCATCCTCGAACCCGAAGTGCGCCAGGTCCCGGATGCGCTGCGGGTAGAGAATGCCGTCCAGATGGTCGACCTCGTGCTGCACCACCCGCGCGTGGAACCCCGACACGGCGTACTCAAACGGCCGGCCGTCGCGGTCGAAGCCGGAGTAATGCAGCTGCCGGTAGCGCGGCACCAGCCCTCGCATCCCCGGCACCGACAGGCACCCCTCCCAGCCTGAGTCCTGCTCCACGCCGATCGGCGTGAGCACCGGATTCACCAGCACCGTGAAGGGGATGGGCGCGATGTCCGGATAACGCGGGTTTTCCTTCATCTCGAACATCACCACCCGCAGGCTTACGCCGATCTGGGGAGCGGCGATGCCTGCGCCGCGCTGCTCGCGCATGGTCTCTTCCATGTCCAGGAGCAGCTCGCTCAAGGCCGGACCGAAGTCCGTCACCGGCGCTGCGACCTGCCGCAGCACCGGATGCCCCATCTTCAACACCGGCCTGACCGCCATCGGATTGCCTTCCTTGCCCGCCTGGATCAGCCCCTGTCAGGCGGCGACCGACCGCTCGGCCGATTCAACCGTGTTGAACAGCAGCATGGCGATGGTCATGGGACCCACGCCACCCGGCACCGGGGTGATGGCCGAGGCCTTCTTGCTCACGCCCTCGAAGTCGACGTCGCCGACAATGCGTCCGTCCGGCAGGCGATTGATGCCGACGTCGATGACCACGGCGCCCGGCTTCACCATCTGCGGCTGGATCAGCCCGGGCACGCCGGCGGCCACCACCAGGATGTCGGCCAGGGTGGTGAACTGCGCCAGATCGCGCGTCTTCTTGTGGCAGATGCACACCGTGGCGTCCTGCTGCATCAGCATCAGGGCCATCGGCTTGCCGACGATGTTGCTGGCGCCCACCACCACGACGTTCAGGCCTTCGACATTGATCTTCTCGTGCTCAAGCAACTTCTGCACGCCGTAGGGCGTGCACGGCGGGAACACCGTGTGGCCGGTGATCAGGCCGCCGACGTTGTACAGGTGGAACCCGTCCACGTCCTTGTGGAAGTCGATGTGCTCCAGCACCGCGTGCACGTCCACCTGCTTCGGCAGCGGCAGCTGCACCAGGATGCCGTGGATGCCCTTGTCGGCGTTCAGCTCATCGATGCGCTTGAGGACCTCCGCCTGGCTGGCGGTGGCCGGCAGCTTGATGAGCTCCGAACGGATGCCGACCTCGCGGCAGGCCGTGATCTTGTTGCGGACATAAACCTGGGAGGCCGGGTCCTCGCCGACCAGGATCACGGCAAGCCCGGGGGTGACGCCGTGCGCGGCCTGCATGCGCAGGATTCGCTCCTTCTGTTCGCCCCTGATCTTGGCCGCGACGGCCTTGCCGTCGATGATATGCGCGGTCATGTAATTACCTGTTCTCTTGATTGATGCGGAACACCCGCTCGGCATTGCGGTGGTATACCTTGGCCTTGTCTTCCGGGCTCAATGGCGCGGCGTCCATGAAGGCCACGGCCGGAGCCGTCGGCTGGTAAGGATAATCGATCGCCCACAGGACATTGTCGGCACCGAGCTTTTTGACGGTGTATTCCAGCGCCAGGGGGTCCTCGACCCCGCTGGTGGTGATCAGGAAATTGCGCTGCAGGTACTCCGCCATCGTCAGGCTGGTTTTGGGGGAGCGGCCCGTGGTCTGGTTGCGGCTGTTCATGAAATTGATACGCCAGATCCAGAACGGCACCGCCTCACCCATGTGGCCGACGCAGATCTTGAGCTTCGGGAAGCGGTCGAACACCCCGGAGGCCATCAGGCGCACCATGTGGGTGCCCATGTCCACTCCATAGCCCCACATGGCGGCTTCCATGCCGTAGTCGCCCACGGGCCATTTCAGGCCGTCGGAGGCGCCCCGTGGATGGATGTAGAGCACGCGATCCATCGCCTCGGCGGCTTCCAGGATCGGCCAGTACTTGGGGTCATCCAGGTACTCGCTGTTGGTGTGTGAGTTGACGATGAAGCCGTTGAGCTTCAATTTGCCGATGGCGCGCTCCATTTCCTTGACCGCGCGCCGCGGGGACTGCGGCGCGAAGCTGGCAAGCCCGGCGAAGCGGGCCGGGTGCCGCGCAATCACCTCCGCCAGACGGTCGTTGGCCAGGGTCACCAGCTCGCACGCCGTATCGGCGTCGAACATCTGCACGCCCGGTGAGGTGAGCGACAGCACCTGCATGTCCACGCCGTACTGGTCCATCTCCTTCAGGCGCCGCTCCTCGAGATCCAGCAGGCCCTCGAGAAAACCAACCTTGGGGCGGTCGGCCGGGGCGTCATAGACCAGCCGCAACAACGACAGATCACCGCCGCGGACGGAGGGTGAACGGCACACCTGGTCACGCATCGCAGCCGCCACTTCGGGCAGGGAGAATGCCTCCTCCACTGCGATCCTGCGCAACTTGCCTTGCATGGGGGCTGTCATGGAATGCTCCTCGATACAGAATTTCGACTCAGGGCGACGGCTTCGAGGCAGACCCGGCAGAGGCAGACTTCGTTTTCGAAGCCGCCAGGCGGACCGCCCTCAGGCAAAACGGCCGTGCGGCACCAGCACTGCGCCACGTCCCTGCCGGCCACCATGCTGCAGTCATTGACGCCCATGCACCGCGGACAAAGGTCCGCAGGCCTCGGCACGGACTTCAGCCTACAGCCGCCGTGACGACGATCTCGACCTTCCATTCCGGCTTGGCCAGCTTTGCCTGCACGGTGGCGCGGGCCGGGGTGGAGCCCGGAACCACCCAGGCATCCCAAAGCTCGTTCAGCGCGGGAAAATCCGCCAGGTCCGCCAGGAAGATCTGCGCGCGCAGGATGTTCGACTTGTGGCTGCCGGCCTCGGTCAGCAAAGCGTCGATCGAGCCCAGCACCTCGCGCACCTGCTCCTTGATGCCGGTGGCGCCGCTCACGGCCACCTGGCCAGCCAGGTAGACGACACCGTTGTGGACGGTCCCCTCGCTCATGCGGGCGCCGGGCTGCAGGCGCTTGATGCTTGCCATCGTAAAACCTCGAAAAATCTAAACTATGTTCACGCCTAGAGAGCGCGCGCGCTGCACCAGGCCGGGCCAGGCGTTGGACACGAACAGCGTAGGGTCGCCCCAGCGGCCGTCGTAGTCCTTCGTAGGGGCGGCTGCCAGCATGTCCTTGATGCTCATGCCCTGGGCCAGCAGCTTCGACAGCCGCGTCGTAAGGGTTGCCAGCATGTCGTGCTCAGCCGCAAGATCACCCCGTGATTGTACCGGACCTGTGCCCGGAATGACCTTGGTGTCAGCGGCCGAGAGGTCCGCCAGCGCCTGGGTGGCAGTGGCCATACCACCTATCCAGCCATTGGTGCACCAGTCCAGGATGGGATAGGTGCCCACCGCGAGGGTATCCCCAGCCACCAGCACATTGGCCTCGCGGAAGAAGACATAAATGTCCCCGTCGGTGTGGGCCTGGGGCAGCCAGCCATAGTCGATGCGCTCCCCGCCGAACGCGAGGCTGCCGGTGGTGTAGAAGGTCTGCGTCGGCAGCGCCTGGTGCGGCAGCGGCTTGAACACCCGGTGCTGCCATCTGGAGTTGACCTCGGCGGTCAACCATAGCCGGGTGTTCTCGTGGGCGATGATGCGTGTGCCTTCCCGGCCGAGCGCGAGGTTCGAGCCGGTCTGGTCCCAGTGCCAGTGGGTGTTGAACAGCACTTCCACGCGGCTTTTACCGGTGCGCTCGCGCACCAGGCGCAACACCTCGGCCGAGCGCTCGGGCGAGCCGCCGTCCACCAGCAGCACGCCCTGCGGCGAATCAAACACCGTGACATTGCCGCCCCCGCCCTGGATAAGGAACAGCCGGTCGGTCAGCGCGGCAACCGTCAGCGGACCGTTGACCGGTGCCATGCCCGGCGTGGTGGTCGGAACAGCCCAGGCACGTCCCAGGCCGCCACGTGCCAATGCGACAGCAGCCGCGGCCGGCGCGGCAGTGCGTAAAAAGCCCCGGCGGTTCATGGCGCGCCCGGAACGGGGGTTACGGCGGCCACGGGCGGCGCGGCCCGGGCCATCAACTGGCGCAGCAGCGTCACGGTCTGCGGGTGCGGCTCAGTACTGAAGCGGCCCGAGCTGCTCGCGCTGCCCATGGCGACATCGACGGCCGTGCGGCCGCGGGCATCCCTGGCCATCAGGTCCACGTTGTGCGCGGCAAGCTGGCGCACCAGGCTGTTCCAGCCCCACTGCGCAGCGCCGAACAGCGCCGTTTCGCCGGCGGCATCGCGGGCATTCACGTCCGCGCCATGCGTGATCAGCAGGTCCACCGCCTGCACGGCCTGCGTCTCGGTCTTGTAGCGGCCACGCGTGTCGATGGACGACGAAGCGTCACCCGCGGCAGCCAGCAGCGGTGTGACACCACTGGCCGTGGGCAGGTCGACCAAGGCCCCGTGTTCCAGCAGCAGTTTCATGGCCGGCACGTCACCGGCCTTGGCCGCGCGCAGCAGCGGCGTAGCGCCCACCCCGAGCAACTGGTCAGCTCCGCGGTCATCACGCAGCGACCGGTACGGTGGCATGAGCTTCAGCTGCAGGTTGGGATTGGCGCCGGCATTGAGCAGCAGGCCGACCAGGTCGAGACTGCTGGTTTTGTCCGCGGAGGGCCGGTCGGCGCGCCCGCCCACCGGCAGGGTATCGAGGTCCACCGCGGCATACAGCGCCGAGCGGCCCCACAGGTCCCACTGATTGACATTGGCGTGCCTGCTGACCAGCAGCGCCGCGGTGTCGAAGTTGAAATTCAGCGTCGCAAGCAACAGCGGGCTGACACCATCCGGATCGGCAAGATTGACGTCGGCGCCGTGCTCCAGCAGCAGCCGTGCGCATTCCACGCAGCCGCGTCGGGCCGCATACAGCAGCGGCGTGAAGCCGCCGGAAGGCCGGGCCTGCATGCGCGGCTCCACCGTGACCTGCCGCTCCCAGTCGTTCACCTGTGAACGGGCGTCGGGATGCGCGCCGTGGGCCAGCAGCAGTTTCACCATGGCCGGCTGCGCCTCGGCGGCGGCCCACATCAGCGCCGTCTGCTGCCGCCAGCGCTCACGGGTGTCCACCCTGGCGCCGTGATCGAGCAGCAGCCTCGCGGCCGCGACATTGCTGGTGCGGGCGAGCACCATCAGGGCGGTCTGGCCATCCGCATTGGGCGACTCCACATCGGCGCCGGCCGCCAGCAGGTCCTTGAGCACGCGCACATCGCCGGTGACCGCGGCTTCCGACATCGGCGATGAACCGTACTGGTTGACGACCTTCACATCCGCGCCGCGGGCGATGAGCGTTTCCACCAGCGGGACATCATCGTGATACACCGCCCAGTGCAGCGCCGTGGTGCCGTCGGCAGAACGCTGCCGGACATCCACCGCAGGTTTCGCCGCCAGCAGCTGGCGCACCGTGGCCGCGTCATCGATCCGCGCCGCCGCAACCAGGGGCGCAGGGGCCAGGTCGGGCGCGACCACATCAGCAGCCGCGGCCACCCGTGCGCTGCCGGCCAGCACCAGCAGCAGAACCAGGCGCACGCGAGCGAGCATCGCGTTTGGCACAAACCACGCGTTTGGCCGGACGGGCCGCGAAAAGCGCCGCAGGCGGCTTTCTGCCATGGATCAGATCTCCGCGATGGCGCCGGTGCTGTCACCGACGCTCGTCACCGGCACGCCGGCGCGCTGCAGGATCGACAGGTGCACGTTCGCAAGCGGAGTGCGCTGGGCGAAGTTGATGTGCTGGCCGCCACGCACGGTGCCGCAGCCATGGCCCAGGATGGCCGTGGGCAGCGGATACTGGTTGTGGGCGTTGCTGTTACTCATGTTGCTGCCGTACAGCAGTATCGAGTGGTCGAGCATGCTGCCGTCGCCGTCCGGCATGGCCTTGAGCTTGCCGACGAACTTGGCGAAGACATCGGTGTGGTAGCGCTGGATCTTCGCCAGCCGCGCTTTCTTGGCCGGATCATTGCCGTGGTGTGACAGTGCATGGAAGGCATCGGGCACGCCGATCCAGCCGTAGGTCTGCTCGCTCACCTCGGGGGCGATCATGAAGCTCTGCACCCGCGTCAGGTTGCCCTGGTAGGCCAGTGCGATCAGGTCGAACATCAGGTTCAAGTGCTCGTCGAAGTTGTCCGAGGTGGCGCCCGGCACCTCCGGCAGTTTCAGCTTCGCCACATCCCCCTGCGCTGCGTTGTGCACGCGGCGCTCGATCTCGCGCACGCTGGTCAGGTAGTCATCGAGCGTCGCGCGGTCGGCCGGACCGAGTTGCTGCTTCAGGGCGCCGGTCTCGCCGGCGATCATGTCCAGCAGGCTCGCCGTCTGGTGCGACACGAACTGGCGTTCGGCGGGACTGTCGCCCTGGCCGAACAGCCGCAGGTACAACTGCCGCGGATTGCTTTCGATCGGCAGCGGCGTGGACGGAGTGCTGAACGACAGCGTGCCCGAGTAGGTGCAGCCGAAACCCCGTTCGCAGGCGCTGCCCACGCCCTGGCCCTGCGCGGTGGCAGTCTCCAGCGACGGATACGGCGTGTCCTGGCCGATGTGCTGCGCGGCCATCTGGTCCACCGTCACCGCCATGTCCGGCGTGATGCTTTCCTTCGGATGCACGCAGGACAGCCAGGTGGCCGGCACCAGTGCGTGCACCGCGCGGCTCTCGGCCGGCTTGTTGCCGAGGTTGCTGATCACGGTCAGCTGGTCCTGGTACGGCGCAAGCGGCGCAAGAATCTCACTCAGCGCAAAGTCGCGTCCGGTCTGCGCCGGAGTCCAGCGTTCCATGACCGCGCCGTGCGGGAAATAGAAGAATCCCAGGCGCGTCCGCGGCTTGGCCGCCGTGTTCGCCAGGGCGGTGGCCGCCGGCACCATGGCGTCGAGCAGCGGCAGCCCCAGTGCGACCCCGCCCACGCCCTTGAGCACGGTGCGGCGGGAAATATGCTTCTTGGTGATGAACATGACTTCTCCTCAGGTGCCGTTGGCGGCCACCTGTTGACTGGCGGCCCGGGAGGCCGGCTGGCGCATCTGGAACGCAGCGCTGGCAACGATGCCCTGCGCGATGGACTCGAAGGTATCGCCGTGGACATCCGCCTCGCGCACGACGGCGCGCACCGCCGGCATGTCCTGCGCGGTGAGTTCACGGCCCAGCGCATAGGTCATCAGCTTTTCCGTCAGCGTCTGCACGAACAGGTCCGGGCGCCTGAGCAGTGCGGCGCGCAGCTGCACCGGCCCGGACACGTCGGTGCCATCGGCCAGACGGCCGCCTGCATCGATGGCCGTGCCGGCATCGAGGTCGCGGTCACGCCAGGCGCCCTCCACATCGAAGTTCTCGAGCGCGAAGCCGAGCGGATCGATCACGCCATGGCAGGCATTGCAGGACGGATTGGCCCGGTGGTGCTCCAGGCGCATGCGCACCGTCTGCGCCTGCGCGCCCGGCTCGGTTTCGGCCAGCTGCGGCACCCCGGGCGGCGGGCTCTCCGGCGGCGTGCCGGTGATGTTCTCCAGGATCCATGAGCCGCGCAGCACGGGGGAGGTCCGGTTGCCATAGGCCGTGCCCATCAGGATCGCGCCCTTGCCCAGCAGGCCGAAACGCCGCGGATCCGTCAGCACCACCGGCCTGAACTGGTCGCCACGGATGTCCGGCACGCCGTACTCGCGCGCCACCCGCTCGTTGAGGAAGGTGCGGTTGGAGGTCAGGAGGTTGAGCACGCTCTGGTTGGAGCGCAGGACGCTGTCGAGGAACAGGCGGATCTCCTCACGGTAGCCCTCGCGCAGGTTGCGGTCGAAGTCCGGGTACAGCGACGCGGTCGGCTCCACGTTGTCCATCTTGGACACCGCGAGCCACTCGAATGCGAAGTTGCTGACCAGCGAAGACGAACGCCGGTCCGCCAGCATACGATCGACCTGGGCGCGCAGCACCTCGGGCTGATGCAGCTTGCCCGCGGCGGCCAGGTCCACCAGCCCCTGGTCCGGCCCCTCGCTCCACAGGAAGAACGACAGCCGCGATGCCAGCGCCAGATCATCCACGCGGTAAGCCACACCCTGCGTCGTCCCCACCGGCGGCAGCTCGGCACGGAACAGGAACTTGGTGCTGGACAGGATGGCCGTAAGCCCGCTCTCGATGCCGGCGTCAAAATCACCCGCCGCGCGACCTTCACGGTAGAACGCAAGCGGCGCCGCAAGGTCGGACTCGTCCACCGGGCGGCGGAAAGCCTGGGTGGCGAGGTTGCGCAGGATGCGGCGCGCGCAGGGCAGTTCCTGCGCCTCGCTCTGCGGCCGGCAGATGAAGATCCGTTGCCGGCTCACGGTGTTGCCCACCCCGGTGACATCGAACGGTCCGGAGATTTCCACGCCGGGGATGGTGGGGTAACGCTCCATCTCGGGCAGTTCCGCGATCGGCTGCAGCGGCGAATCGGACTCGGCGAAGGAACGCTGCACGAAGGCCACGCCCACCCGGTGGGAGCCGGCCGGCAACCGCACGCGGATGTGATCGAAGCGCGCCTGCAGTTCATCGGAGGCCGCGGCAAAGCGCGTATCCACCGCCTTCAGATCCTCGGGCCCGCCGACATCGGCATGGAACACCGGAACGTCGTCGATGGTGAGGATCACGCGGTGCGGGCTGTCGATCTTGGTGACGTAGCCCGCACCGCTGAAGAAAAAGTTGCGGATGTCGAACTCGTACACGCCATCCGCCGGGAACCAGTGGGTGATCACCGCGCCACCGCGGGTGCCCAGCGGCAGTCCGTCGATGTGCTCCGACTGATCGACGTTGCTGGGGATACGGTATTCGAGGGTGGTGGGCTTGGCGCTGGCGCGGCCCACGGCCTGGCGTGCCACGTTGCGCGCGGCGCTGATGTACTGGTCCAGGAAGGTCGGCGACACACGTAGCATCGCGGCGATGTCATCGAAGCCGTCGCTGGAGACATCCCTGGGCAGCAGTGTCGTGACGTCGACATCCAGGCCGAGCATGGCGTGGATTTCACGAGCGTATTCGGTGCGGTTCAGGCGGTGCAACCCGACGTTGCCCGGTTGGGGACGGGCCGCCGCGGCCGCATCCAGCGTCCCCGCCAGCCACGCGGTGAAGTCATCAATGCTGGCCTGGGTGGGCTGGGGATTGCCCGGCGGCGGCATCAGCCGCCCCTGCAGCTTGGTGATCGCCTTTTCCCAGATGTCCGCGTCATGCGGCACGTCCTGCGGCGACATGGAATCGAAGGCCACGCCACCCGCCCAGTCGGTGGTGTTATGGCATTTGACACAGTTGTGGGACAGCAGGTCCCACTGCGGCGGATGCGCGCCGGCTGCGGCACTCCCAGCCGCCGCTGACACGTCCCCGGCCGCAGGCGCACCACCAGGCACTGCGGCCACGGCAACCGCCGAAACCAGAGCGCCCAGCAACAGGCTGGCCGCCGCCCCGCCCTTCGACCGCCCGTGCTTCAAGCCGTGCGTCATTGCGCCAGTCCCCGTCATGATAATCCTGTATGCCGATACAGCCGTCCCGCAGGCGGCGGGTCTGGCTGTGCCATTGCGTCACCGTTGTGTTGGCAACACCCCAGCCCTGCCAGCTTTATATTATAAGGCCTGTCAGACCGTCCGGGGACCGCTGGCGGAACAACAGGTTTCAGGGTCCGCCAACGTCATGGCCACGAAGGGAGATCACATGCCGGCCACGCCCTACCCGAAGCAGCCGATGTACCGCTTCGCCTACACCCGCCTCACCCCGGAACAGATCACCGACAAGCTGGAACCCGTCATCCGGCGCGGCCCGCGCAGCACTTCGCCCCTGGCGGTGGACTTTGCCGGCACCTCGCTGACGCTCGTCACCGACGGCGGCCCCACGCTCAGCTACCGGTTCACGAGCAATACCCGGCTGTCCCTGGCCGAAAACGGCGGTGCGGCCATCACGACCGCGTTCGGCGCACTCAAGGCGGACCGGATCTGCTTCTTCAGCCACATGATCCCCGGCACCCAGCGCGGCTTTGCCGTCGCCGTCGACCGCGACAGCAAGCTTGCCACCGTGGTCGAACTGTGGTTCAGCGGGTATGAAGACAACCGCGAGGTCCAGCGCCAGGTCTGGTTCGGCTACATTGAGACAAGCGGCGCCGCGCCCACGGGCCGGCACGAGTTCACCAACCGCCTGGAAGGCCGGGGCTATCACTGGCGTGACGACGACGACACCCAGACGCTGGAATACTACCCCTCCGCGGCGTACTCGCACTTCGTGGAACTGTCGCGCACCGGTGGCGAACTCGGCTACAGCGCCCCGTCGGACTACGTCAAACTCAATGACGATTTCTTCCTCTACACCCGCACCGAGTGCGAGTTCTCGGGCGCCTTCACCGCCTGCGTGATCGACATGAACCGCAGCCAGCGCATGGGCCTGCGGCTGGGATTCGACGAGCAGGACGCGCTGCACTACGACCTGTTCCGTTCCCGCGGCGACATCGTGGGCCAGATCGCCCACTTCGAGAAATTCGAAGACAACACCGGCAACCCGGTGCCGGCGCCACCGGGCAAGGATGGCAAACCCGTGAAGGGTGCGCGCCGGGTCTACCGGCCCATCAAGACCGAGGAGAAGCTTTCCCGGCAGGAAGTTGCCAGCATCGTCCGCGAACACTCCAACGCCTTCCCGGCCCGGGTCAGCACCGGTGGTGCCGCCGGCATGAGCCACAACGCCCTGCCCGCCAGCGACTTTCTGTCCGGCAAGACCTTCACGCTGCGCTACGACAACGGCCCCGTGATGGAGTACCAGGTCACAGGTCCTGACCAGCTCAAATGGCGCAAGGATGGCCAGGGCGGCTGGGTCAGCGCACGCTACCAGTCCTACGAAGTCGCGCCGGGCCTGATCCTGTTCGGGCATCTGCTCGAAGGTGCGCCGGACCACGACGGACACATCATCGCGGCAGACTTCCACCAGGGGCTGGTGACCTGCTACAACGGCCACCTCAACACGCCGTACTTCGCCAACGAGGCCGGTGCGCGCACCCTGTTCGGCATCATCGACATGGAAGGCATCCAGCCTCCCATGTACCGCCGCCACGCCCGCACGACCGAGATGCTCGGCCGCTGCATCACCTACAGCTATGCTCCGGGGCTGGTGTCCATGCACCTGTATTCCACGCCGCATACGGTGTCGTGGATCATCTTCACGCCGGACCAGCACGGCGGCCTGGAGTGGAGCGGCCCGGGAGACTTCGTGAAGATCCGGGACGGCATCTACTTCATGTACTGGCTGGAGGAAGCCTGCAACGGCACGCTGGGCACCATCCTGCTGAACCTGAACATCATGCACGACGCCGGCATCGGCTATAGCTGCGGCAAGAACGGCCTCAACATGAGCGCCATCGGCGCCATCGTGCGCCATGCCGGCAAGTTCAACGTGGACCAGTACTTCCAGATCAGGACCTGAGGACGGATCATGGACCAGGACACCAGCACGACGCGCCGCCCCAAGGCCACCCGCCGCAGTTTCCTCAAAAGCGGTGCGCTGCTGGCCGCGCCTCTTGCAGCCGTCCCGGCCATGGCGCTGGCCGGCAACCGCACGAACGACGCCGCGGTTGCGCGCCTGCAAGGCGACGCCGCCATCCGCGACCTGCACCAGGCCTGGCTGCGACGGATTGACTCAGGGTTCAGCGATCCGCTGCTGGGTCAGACCATACGCCGGATCACGGCGGACCCGGCTGGCGCCGCGGACCGGATCGAACTCGCCGCGGACGGCCGCAACGCCACCGGTCAGTTCGACTGCCTCGTCGATTTCCAGACTCCACTGCCGCTGGACTGCACACTGGCGCAGATGGCCCACGCCCAGGGGCACGGTGCGATGTGCCACACCGAGCGGCGCCGGCTGAGGGTGGATTACGCCCTGGGCAGCGGCGGCTGGCAGATCGAACACGTGGCTTTCGCGGGGTGACCTAGCCGGCTTCGTCCTCATCCTGCAGCGGCAGCTGTCCCTGCGGCAACGGCTTGGCGTCCGCGACCGGCAGCTCCTCGACGCCGCGCAGCCCGCGCTGGATGGCGCGGGTTCTTATCCCCAGCTCGTTGAACTTGTTGGCGGCCTGGTCGATGGAGCGCTTGGTGGCGTCCACGACGTCGCCGAATTTCTGGAACTCGGTTTTCACGCTGCCCAGCACCTTCCAGACCTCCGAGGAACGCTTCTCGATGGCGAGCGTGCGGAAGCCCACCCGCACGCTGCTTAAGGTGGCAGCCAGCGTGGTGGGGCCGGCCACCACGACCTTGTACTGGTTCTGCAGCGACTCGGCGAGGCCCGGCACCCGCAGCACTTCGGCGAACAGGCCCTCCGTGGGCACGAACAGGATGGCGAAATCCGTGGTGTGCGGTGGGCTCAGGTACTTGGCGGCGATCTTCTTCGCTTCGTTGCGGATAGAACTTTCGAAAGCCGTGACTGACTGCTGGATCTGCGTCTTGTCCGCGGCATCATAGGCGTCAAGCAGCCGCTGGTAGTCCTCCACCGGATACTTGGCATCGATGGGCAGCCACACCGGCTCATCGTCGCTGCGGCCAGGCATGCGCAGAGCGAACTCCACGAGGTCGTTGCTGCCCGGTACGGTCTTGACGTTGCGCGCGTACTGGTCGGTGGTGAACAGCGACTCGATGATGGCGCCCAGCTGCCACTCGCCCCAGGTGCCGCGCGTCCTGACGTTGGTCATCACGCGCTTGAGATCACCGACACTGCCGGCGAGGGACTTCATCTCGCCCAGTCCCATGTGCACCTGCTCCAGGCGCTCGCTCACCAGCTTGAAGGAATCCCCCAGCCGCTGCTCCAGGGTGGCATGGAGTTTTTCATCCACGGTCTGGCGCATCTCGTCCAGCTTGCGGCCGTTGTCGGCCTGGATGGCGGCGAGACGCTCATTCAGGGCATTGCGCACCTGCTCGGCGTTGGCGCTGGCACCCTGCGCGATGTCCTGCAGGCGCTGATCGATGGTCGCCTGCAGCGACATCAGCCGGTCGCGCAGTTGCGTGCCATTGCCCTCGAGCTGGTCCCGCAATCCCGCGGACATCGCCCCGATGCTGCCCTCGAGCCGGGCACAGGCCTGCGCCAGTCCCTGGGTGTTCTGCTCCATGAGCGCCAGGCGCGTGGCGAGGTCGGGGGGCATTTCCAGCCGCGGCTTGCGCAACAGCAGGACCAGCAGCAGCGCAACCGCGGTGGCCGCCAGCGCCAGCAGCAGATAGGACAACGGCATGCTCAGGCGCCGGGGCGCACGGGGTTGGCAGCCGCCTCGCCCACCACGGTGGTCCAGGGGCGCACCGACCAGCTCCTGACCAGGCCCGCCTTCACGTAGGGATCGGCCGCCGCAAAGGCGCGCGCAGCCGCGTCACTGTCGCCCTGGAACAGGAACACCGCCCGGTCGGCAGGCTCTGCCAGCGCGCCCGCCAGGATGATCTCGCCTCGTGCCTGCGCTGCCCAGGCCAGTGCGAGGTGCTGGTTGCGGTGGGCTACACGGTCCGTCAGGTAATTGGGCGCCAGGTCATAAAACAGAAGAAAGTGCACGCGGCCTCCACTCAAGGCTCAAGGGATCAGAACAACCAGGGCACCCACAGGAGGGTGAACAGCCAGCGATGCGCGAGGTATTCCATCATGGGTGCGTCATCGTACGCTCGATGCGCCGGTCCGGCACGAGCCACATGAGCGCCACCAGGGCGTAGATCGCCTGCGCCAGCTGCTGCTGCCGGAAGCCCAGCACGATGCCGCAGAGATAGAGCACCGGGGAAAGTTTTCCCTTCCAGTCCCCGCCCAGTGCGCGCCTGAGCCTGGACTCAGCCCCCTCGGCCGCGATGATCGTGCGTTGCAGAATCCAGTAAGCAATGGCGGCCGCCAGCAGCACCATGCCATAGACGGCGGTGGGCAACGCGGCACTGCGGTTCTCCCCCAGCCAGCCGGTGGCGAACGGGAACAGCGACAGCCAGAACAGCAGGTGCAGGTTGGCCCACAGCACCCCGCCCGTCACCCGCGTGCAGGCGTGCAGCAGGTGGTGATGGTTGTTCCAGTAGATACCCACGTACAGGTAGCTCAGCACGTAGCTCAGGAACACCGGGACCTGCGTCAGGAGGTCCGTGAGTGCCGTGCCATGCGGCACCTTCATTTCCAGCACCATGATGGTGATGATGATGGCGATCACGCCGTCACTGAAGGCTTCCAGCCGGGACTTGCCCATCATTGATACCGCAGCGTCCGGATCTTTCAGCTGCCGGGTGACTGCTCGACGACCACGGCGGTGCCATAACACAGCACCTCGGTCAGGCCCGCCATCAGATCCGTGGCGTCGTAGCGCACGCCGACGATGGCATTGGCCCCCTGCTTGCGCGCGTGCTCGCACATGAGGTCATAAGCATCCGAACGCGCCCGCTCACACAACTTCGTGTAGACGGAGATGTGGCCGCCGAACAACGTCTGCAGGCCGCCTGCGATGTTGCCGACGATCGAGCGCGAGCGCACGGTGATGCCACGCACCAGGCCGAGGCTGCGCACCACCCGGTGTCCGGGCAGCTCGAAAGTCGTCGTCACCAGATTATGATCCATTGCCATCACCCACCCTCCCCGGTCTGCGCCACTATTTAAATCCTTACCCGTTGCCGTCGGCAGGCCATTACTGCGGCCTGCCATGTGCCGCGCATTGTCGAGAGGCTGGCCTCCCGGCTCAGGTACATCGGCACGCCCGCAAGGTTCTCCGTTCCCAGCGACATAATCCACCACTTTCGACGCTCAGCCGCCTCACGGCGGACCGAGGCTCAATAGCGCTCCAGCAGCGACTCGATGTCGGCGCGCACGGCCTCCATGGAGCTGCCCAGGGGTACATGCAGCCGTGCACCGCCGCCATTGACGATGGCGGCAACGGCGATGAAGCCCCCGTCCTTTTTCCGCAGGTAACCCGCAACACCCAGCACGGAATGCGGATCGTCCATGCTGCCGGTTTTGAGCGCGACGCGATCCAGCCAGGCCGCGCCACCCTGGCGCAGGAAGGCGAAGGGCGCATCACGCGGCACGACCAGCCCCCCATAGAACACGGGGAAATGCCGCGTGTCCCGGTACTGGCGCGCCAGCACCGACACCAGATCGCAGGCGGACAGCAGGTTCTCCGGGGTAAGACCGCTGCCACTGTGCAGCAATGGCGGCGTGTCGCTGATGCAGCCGCGCGGATGGCCAGCCCCCGCAAGCGCGGCGCCCACGAAATCAGACAGCACGCCGCCAGCGGCAGCCAGCGTCGCCGGCGGCATGCTTTGCGTGTCTGCGGCCAGGTCCAGGGTCAGCACATCGGCGATGTAGTTGTTCGAGTAGCGCAACATGCGATCCAGCAGTTCGGACAGCATCAGCCCGTCGGTGTGCGCCAGCAGGGAGGTGCGCACCGGCACCTCGGTGCTGACGACAACCTCGCCGGACACCGTCACACCGATCTCGCGCAGCATTTCCCGCAGCAGCAGCCCGGTGCCGTGGGCGGGATCGGACATGGCCCGGTACAGTTCCTGCGGGTCCCCGGCGGCGATATCGCCGCCCACGCGCAGCACATCGGTTCCCGCGATGGTCACACGTTCGGCCCGGAAGGTGGTACGGCCACCATGACCGACGGTGCGGATGCTGCCGTCCACTTCGATGGGCAGCAGTGACACCTGGCAGCCGCGCACCTGCGCGGACCGGCCCGGAGAACCGGGCCGTACGCTGATGCACCACGTACCGTAGTCGACGCCGGCGGCCGCCACGGGTGCATTGTAGGAACGGTCGCTTCTCTGCAGGGCATCGCAGCGGTCCCTGGTCTCGCAACCCACCACCCCGAACGGTGCGACGTTCACCACCAGCCGGCCGTGGATTGCGGCGATGCCGGCGCCGCGCACCTGCGCGGCCAGGCTCCACAGGGTGGCAGCCTCCAGTGAAGGATCACCGCCACCTTGCAGAACGAGATCTCCCACGAGCGTGCCGCTCTCGACCTCCCCTGCTGCCAGCAGGCGCGTCTGGAAAGTGTGGTCGGCGGGCCAGTGATCGAGCGTCGCGCCCGCCACGCTGAGCTTGGTGAGCGAAGCCGGCGTCAGACGTGTACCGGCATCGAGTTCCGCAAGCACGCGTCCGTCGCTGAGGTCCACCGCCAGGGCGCTGACCCTGGGACCGCCGGTGCTGAGGGCGGCAAGGGCCGGGAAGCCCGCGGCCCGCGCCTGTACCGGTTCAAAGGCAAGGCAGGTAGCGGTAAGAATGGCCGCAGCGGCAAAGAATTGCCGGATTCGGAAGGTTCGCAGCAGCTGCAGTCCAACGGTCCGGGCATGACGGCAAAGGCTTGCCGTCTGCAACAAACTGAAATCTTTGTCCATCATCAGCAACTCGAATTTATGCCACGCAGCGCTCAGTTTTGCGCGTACCGCGGGACTATTGTCACACCATACCCGAACCCGGAGACCGATGATGAGCATCCACGGCATTTCGCACCAGATCTCCAACGCTTCTGTGCAGCAGAATTTCATGCTCAGCCTGTTCGGCGCCAAGACCGCCGCCAGCGGCCAGACACAAAGCTCCACCGGTGCGAGCAGCGCAAGCTCCTCCGCCACGTCAGGCTCATTCAGCAATCCGGCACAGGCCCTGCAGACCTTCATGCAGACGCTGGAATCGGCGCTGCAGGCGCAGAACACGGCCGGCACGACCGCATCGCAGGCATCCTTGCAGAGTTCGGCGTCTTCCAGTGGTTCCAGCGGCACACCGAGCGCCACCACGGTCAACGGCCACCACAGCGGCCACCACCATGGCGGCGGCGGCATGGCAGCCGCCATGCAGAGCCTGATCTCCGAGATCCAGGACTCTTCGGGCGCCACCACCGGCGCCGCCACCGCCACCGCCAGCACCACATCCACCGGTACCACCACGGCATCCAGCACCGCTGCCACCACCACGGCCACCACCACGGCAACTTCAGGCATGACCACAGGCAGCAGCAGCAACGCGTTGATCACCCAGCTGCAGCAGAGCTACAACAACCTCGTGACGTCGATCGGCGGCAATCCCTCCACGGCGTCGCTGACCACCTTCCTGAACAACATCTCCAGCGGCGCGCAGCAGCGCCTGGGCAACGCCCTGAATCTGTCCGCGTAAGGCCATCCCGCCCGCCTGGTCTGGATGCCCGGACCGGCGGCCGGGTTGCCGGCGGCCCGGCTTGTCCGCCAGACTGCGTCCCATGCGTGTGCTGCTGGTGGAAGACGACCCCATGATCGCCGAGGCGGTGCGCACGGCGCTGCTCCAGGACGGCCACGCGGCAGACCTCGTTGGCGACGGCATGGCCGCCACCACCGCGCTGCGCACTTCCCGCTTCGACATCGTGCTGCTCGACCTGGGGCTGCCACGCAAGGATGGCCTGGGCGTGCTGCGTGAGATGCGCGCCCGCCACGACGCCACGCCGGTGATCATCCTGACCGCCCGTGACGATGTCCCCAGCCGCATTGCAGGCCTGGACAGCGGGGCCGACGACTACCTGGTGAAGCCCTTCGATCTCGACGAACTGGCCGCGCGCATGCGCTCGGCCATGCGACGCAGCACGGGACGCAGCAGCCCGGTGATCGAACACGGCGCAATCCGGCTTGATCCCGCCACCCACGAGGTAAGCCTGGACGGCCAGCCGGTAAACCTGTCGGCGCGGGAGTACGCGGTGCTGGAAGCGTTGCTGCAACGGCCCGGCATGGTGCTGTCACGCGCAGCGCTGGAGGACCGCCTTTACGGCTTCGGCGGGACCATAGAAAGCAATGCGGTCGAGGTATATATCCACGCGCTGCGCCGCAAGCTCGGAGCGGACACGATCCGCACACAGCGTGGGGCGGGTTACTTCATCCCGCGGACACCCGAATCGTGATGCGCTCGATCCGTTCGCAGCTCATGCTGGCCCTGCTGGTGCTGATGACGGCCGCATCGCTGCTGGCCGGCAGCATCGCCTACCGCCGTGCGCTGCATGAGACATCCAGCCTGTTCGACTACCAGCTGCGGCAGATGGCGCTGTCGTTGCGCGACGAAGCCTCCGTGGCGGCCGGCATCGTGCTGCCGCCGCATCCGGCGGATTCGGACTTCGTGATCCAGATCTGGGACATCTTCGGTTCGCGGATCTACTTCTCCGGCCCCGAGGACCAACCGTTCATCGACAAGGCCGTACTCGGGTACTCGGATCTTACGCTCGGCCAGCAGCGCTGGCGCGTTTACAGCCTTGCCCTCGAGGACGGGGTCATCCAGGTGGCCCAACCCTGGAGCGTGCGCGAGCGACTGGCTCGCACCGTGGCGCTGCGCGTGCTGGTGCCGCTGCTGCTGCTGCTGCCGCTGCTGGCGCTGGGAGCCGCGTGGGCCGTGGATCGCGCCATCCGTCCGCTCAACCGGGTCACCGCGGAGGTGGAGCAGCGTGACGAACACAGCCTGGCGCCAATCGCAGGCCCGCCGCTGCCGGTGGAAATCGCGCCGCTGGTCGGTGAACTCAACCGGCTGCTGGCGCGGCTGTCCGCAGCCTTCGCCAGTCAGCGCGCCTTCGTCGCCGACGCCGCCCACGAGCTGCGCTCGCCGCTGACAGCACTGTCACTGCAGCTGCAACTGCTGGAACGGGCCCGCGACAGCGCCGAATCCGACCTGGCCAGGCAACGGCTGCGCGCGGCCATCGACCGCGCCACGCACCTCGTGGGGCAGCTGCTGGCGCTGGCGCGCAACGAGCCGGAACAGACACACGCCGTGCTGATGCCGGTGGACCTTGCCACCATCGCCGGTGAGGCCATCGCTGAGACCCAGCCCCTCGCGGATGCGCGCGGCACTCGGCTGGAACTGGCTGCGGACACCCGGCCCCGGGTCAACGGCGAAGCCGACAGCCTGCGCATACTGGGGCGCAATCTCGTGGACAACGCCGTGCGCTACTCGCCCGCCGGATCGCAGGTCAGTGTACGGGTGCAGCGCACAGCCGACGGCGCACCGCAGCTGGTGGTCGAGGACCAGGGGCAGGGCATTCCAGCATCCGACCGTGAACGCGCGTTCGACCGCTTCTATCGCCGCGAGAACTGCGGTGAAGGTGGCACCGGACTGGGCCTGGCAATCGTCAGTGCCATCGCCCGCCGCCACCGCGCGCGCGTGGAACTGGCTGACGCCTCGCCTCATGGACTGCGCGTGACGGTGACCTTCCCGCGCTCCCAGGACCTGCTTTAAGGTTGCTTTAAGCCTCGCGGTACACAGTGTCTCCCACGAGGCGCCGGACCGGCGCGAGGAGACAACCATGCGAGTGAAGCATTCCGCCCTGACTCTGGCAGTCGGCAGCATCCTGGGCTGCGGCTCCCTGGCCGCCTGCTCGGCCGCCAATTCGGCTCCGGCCGGGGGAGCGCCACCTGCCGCAGTCGCGGCGCCGGCCGCCAGCCCCGCGCCCATTCCCTTCACGACCGCGCCCAATTATCGCGCCATCGTCGCGGCCAATCGCGCCGCCGTCGTCGGCATCACCGTTGTGGCGCCGGCGGGGGCGATGGAAAGCGGCGATGACCAGGATCAGGATCAGGGTCGGCCCGACCAGGACTCGCCCTTCGGCGATGATCCGTTCTTCCGCTTCTTCGGCAACATGCCCCGGCAGCAACGCAATGCGCCACCGATGCATGCACTGGGCTCGGGCTTCATCGTCCGTCCGGATGGGCTGATCCTCACCAATGCACACGTGGTGAAAGGCGCAACCAAGGTGACTGTGACGCTGTCCGACCACCGCGAATATACGGCCAAGGTGCTGGGCATCGACACCACCACCGACGTTGCGGTGTTGAAGATCGACGCCAAAAACCTGCCGGTGGTGCGTATCGGCTCGACAGACAACCTGGAGGTGGGCGATTACGTGCTCGCCATCGGTGCGCCGTATGGGTTGGAGGAAACGGCCACGGCAGGCATTGTGAGCGCCAAGGGTCGTTCGCTGCCGGACAGCCAGTCCGTGCCCTTCATCCAGACCGATGTCGCCGTGAACCCCGGCAACTCCGGCGGCCCGCTGTTTGATGAACATGGCAACGTGGTCGGCATCAACTCGCAGATCTACAGCAACACCGGCGGCTACCAGGGGCTGTCGTTCGCCATCCCGATCGAGGTCGCGGCCCAGGTGAAGGATGAAATCCTGAAAACCGGCCATGCGGAACACGCGCGCCTGGGCGTGGGCATCCAGCCGGTGACCCAGCAGCTGGCCAGGTCCTTCGGCCTGGACAACCCTGCAGGAGCACTGGTGGCCAAGGTGGAGGACGGCACCGCCGCATCCCGTGCGGGGCTGAAGGCCGGCGACGTCATCCTGAAGTTCAACGGCAAGCCGGTGAGCGATCCCGGATCGCTGTCCGCGGCCGTATCGATGGCTCAGCCCGGCCAGCCTGCCACGGTCGAACTGTGGCGCGATGGCCATGCAATCAACCTGGACGTGACGCTCGGGGCGATGTCCGGCAAGACCATGAAAGTGTCCGACGTGGAACCAGGCCAGGGTCGGCTGGGCCTGTCAGTGCGGCCGTTGAGCGACCAGGAGCGCCAGCAGACCGGCGGCAGCGCGGGCCTGATGGTGGAGCAGGTCAGCGGACCGGCGGAACAGGCTGGCATCCAGCCCGGAGACGTGGTGCTGGCGGTGGATGGTACGCCGGTGAGCAGCGCCAGCCAGCTGCGCGGCATCATCAGCAAGCACGCCAACTCGCTTGCACTGCTGATCCAGCGCGGGGATGCCCGGATCTTCGTGCCGGTGCAGCTGGGCTGAGTACGCAGGAGCGGCCCCTGCGTTGCCGACGGCGGGGTGGGCAATCCCATCCTGGGATCCATGCGGGCCTTCCAGGGCCCTCACACCCGCCTTACGGCAATCGCAGGGTTCGCTCCTGCTTCGGCTTTTGCTCAGTCGAGTCCGTACGCCAGCAGTACGTTGCCGGGGCTGCCCACGAAGCTGCCGACACCCGAACTGATGAAGAGCATGCCGCCGGCCACAACCGCACTGCCGCCATCCAGGCTGCCGCCATGGCCCGGCACCCCGTTCACGGTCTTGAACTCCCGGTTGGTGTCGAGTGTCCAGATGACCTTGCCCGTCTTGAGCGAGTAGGCGCGCACGCCGCCATCCATCGAACTGGTCAACAACGCACCCGGGATGAGGGTCGGAGCGGCGCCCTGACCGGTGTTGCAGCCCAGGTGACCGGCGCACAGGCCGCGCGGCGGCGGCGCGGCCCAGACCACCGAACCGTCCGCGAGGTTCAGGGCATGCACGCCGCCCTGCTTCGCATCCAGCACGTCCGCGGTGGTGAAGAACACTTTGCCGTCGATCGCAGCGGCACCCCACTGGCCGCCGAGGCCGCTGCCCTGGCCGATGCGGCGCCGCCAGACGATCCTGCCCTCGTGATCCGGGTCCATGGCGAACGCCAGACCCGACTTCTGCGGCAGAACCAGCAGGTCACGGCCGTTGACGCTGGCCAGCACCGGCGAGGCAGAGAAGTCGTAGTCAGGCCCCAGGGTCTTGGGGCAGCCGGAATCGGCCGGGTTGGTCGCCGCACAACCCATGGCCCAGATGTCGTCCGGCAGCACCTGGCTGGCCCACCGCACCTTGCCCGTAGCCATGTCCATGGCCAGCACCGCATCGCTCCACGGCTGCGCCGGCTCGGAGTAGGCGTTGCCGGTGGCCACGTAGATCACGCCGCGCCTGGCATCCACCGTGGGCGAGTCCCAGATGCCCACGCCCGAGGGACCGTACTCCGGCACACCATCCTTGGTCCTGCCTCGCAGCTTCGGTTGCTGCAGCACTGTCCAGCTCTTCCACAAGACCTTGCCGGTATCAATGTCGATGGCCGATACGCTGCCGCGCAGCGTGCAGCAGCCGGCCTTGGAGTGGATGCCCGCCCCTTCCTCACCCACGCCTTGCACGGGAATGAAGACCTTGCCTGCGTAGAAGGCCGCACCGCCGGTGATGGCGGCGTTGGGATGCGCCTCCACCTTCACGATCCACAGCAACTTGCCGGTATTGGCGTCCACGGCATAGGCATTGGCCTTGCGGTCGCCGAACAGCAGCGCCTGGCCACCCTTGTAGGGCGCCACGCGCAGCGCCGTGGGCACGCCGGACCGGGCCTTGAACATCCAGTAAGTACAGCCAGTCCTGGGGTCCAGGGCGTACACCGCACCGTTGTCCGAGGCGGTGAACAGGCGGCCGCCGACGATCGCGGGCTGGGTGCGCGCCGCAGAAACGTTGGCATAGCCGAACGCCCACTTGAGCCGCAGGTGCGGCAGGTCCGCCGCGGTAAGGCCACCGGCCAGTTTCGACTGCACGCGCAGGTTCTGCGGGCCGTTACCCCAGCCGTTCCAGGATGGACCAGAGGCAGGGTCACCCATGGGAGCGACGTTTTCGCACAGCTTTCCGGGACCGACTTCCAGCACCTGGTGGGTTGCGCCCAGGGCCTGTCCAGTGACGTACTGGGCGACAGCCTTTTTCTCATCTGCGGTGAGGGTCGAACCCTGGGCCTGCATCTTGCCGCTGGTCAGGGCGGTGACCACCTGCTCCGGGGAGAAGCGGTGCAGCAGCTCGCGCGGAATGGCGTGCGCATCCGGACCCGGAGGAGCGCCATGACCGGTGGCCACCAGGCTCAGGTGGCAGACCGAACAGATACGCTTGAAGACGGCCTCGCCCTGGGCCTTGACGGCCGGGGTTTGAGCCTGCACCGCCGTCAGCAGGGCGGCGTTCAACAGCAACAGGCCGGCAATGCGGCCGGGGGTCCGGTAGTTCATTATTGATGTCCGAGAGTGCGGCAACGCCGCTTCAGGGGCGAAAGTATACTCGGGAAAATTCCGCTGCTGGCCGGTGACCATGACCAGGCAGTCACCGATGGCAACCTGGTGACGGTCCCGGCCTGGCCGGCACACCCGGCATGGCTGGCGCAGTTTCTGGCAGTACTGGGGACGAAGATCACGGCGTAAGCTGCGTCATCTAAGGAGGGGAAGAATGATCAAGGTCGAACACCTTTCAAAGCTCTATGGTGACTTCAAGGCGGTGGACGACATCTCCTTCGAGGTGGCCAAAGGCGAGATCTTCGCGTTCCTCGGTCCCAATGGCGCCGGCAAGACCACCACCATCAAGATGCTGACCACCCTGCTGAAACCAAGCAGCGGCAGCATCAGCATGGATGGCCTGGACCCGGTGCGACAGCACAACGAAGTACGCAAGCGCTTCGGCATCGTGTTCCAGGATCCCAGCGTCGACCAGGAGCTGTCGGCCTGGGAGAACATGGACCTGCATGGCGTGCTGTACCACGTGCCTCGCAGGCTGCGGCATGAGCGCATGGAACAGCTCATGCGGACCTTCGAGCTGTGGGAGCGCAAGGACAGCATGGTGAAAACCTTCTCCGGCGGCATGAAACGCCGGCTTGAGATCGCCCGCGGCCTGCTGCACACGCCGCGCATCCTGTTCCTCGACGAACCCACGCTGGGCCTGGACCCGCAGAGCCGCAACCATCTGTGGACGCATGTCCAGCATCTGAACGCCACCGAGGGGCTGACGGTGTTCCTGACCACGCACTACATGGATGAGGCCGACCGCGTGGCCTCGCGCATCGCAGTCATCGACCACGGCAGGATCGTTGCAGTCGGGTCCTCGGCACAATTGAAGGAACAGACCGGCAAAGAGTCGCTGGAGGGCGCGTTCCTCGCCCTGACCGGTACCGCCATCCGCGAGGAAACCGCAGGCGCCGCCGACCGCATGCGCCAGGCCGCCCGCATGTGGAGCCGCCGCTGATGCACGCGATCTACATCCTGTGGCTGCGCGAACTGAAGCGCTACACCCGCTCGCGCGCGCAGATCATCGCCTCGCTGGGGCAGCCCGTGCTTTACCTCGTAGCGCTGGGCTTCGGCCTGGGACCGGTGTTCCGCAACTCCGGCAACGGCAGCTACCTGCAGTTCATGGCCCCGGGCGTCATCGCCATGACGGTTCTCTTCTCCTCCATGTTCTCCGGCATCGCGTTGCTATGGGACCGTCAGTTCGGCTTCCTGAAGGAGACGCTGGTCGCCCCCGTACCGCGCGTGCAGGTGATGATCGGGCGGGCGGGGGGCTCAGCCACGGTGGCGCTGCTGCAGGGTCTGCTAGTGGCCGTGGTGTGCGTGATCGCGGGCTTCCGGCCGGTGAACTTGGGCCTGGTGCCGGTGGGCATCGCCTTCCTGGCGCTCACGGCGGTGGTGTTCGCCGCAGCCGGCACGGCCATCGGTTCCACCCTCAAGGACATGCAGGGCTTCCAGATGGTGATGAACTTCCTGGTGCTGCCGTTGTTCTTCCTGTCCGGCGCGCTGTACCCGCTGGACAACCTGCCACCCTTCCTCGCGCTGCTGACCCGGATCGATCCATTGAGCTACGGTGTCGACGGCATGCGCGCCATGCTGATAGGGCGCACGCATTTCGGCGCCGCACTCGATGCCGTGGTGCTGGCCTGCGTGGGCGTGGTGCTGATGCTCGTGGGTGCCTGGCGGTTCAACAAGATCGAGGTGTAGGCTCAGATGAGTACGCGTGGCGACTTTTTCCTGGGAGCTCTCGGCGCAGGGCTCCTGGCCCTGGCGACAGCAGCGGGTGCGGCGAACCCCCAGGCGGGGCATGGCCGGTTCAGCGTGGACCCGGACATGGAGGTGCGGCTCTCCCTGGGATGGAAGCCGCTCGATCTGGCATTCGACGGCTCGATCTATCATGTGTTCGGCCAGGACAACGACATCCGTACGGCGCACGACAGCCGGACGTACACCTTTGTCGATTCCCAGTTCCGCACGGTGTTTTTCGAGCCCGGATCAGCCCCGGATCCGAAGCTGCCCTATCCCAGGACCCATTCTCCCAACGTCTTCACCGAACAGGGTGGGGACCATCAGCTGATGAGCGTCCGGCTGCTGATGAACACGAAGCAGCGCACCTCGTATGTCGTGGTGGCCATACGCGACACCGATAGAACCTTCACCGATTCCAGACCGGTGACGCTGGAGCTGTTCAAACTGGAGTCACCGCCCGGCACAGACGACAATCCTCCGGAAGTTTTCCAGCTGGAAAATCACTTCCGCACCACCAGGTGCTACACCGACGCGAATGACGCGCTGGCCACGGAGCTGGGACTGTCGGACGGCAAGGGTGGATACACGAGCAAGGACCTGTCATCGCCTTGTACGCCTTGAGCGGCCTGTGCCGGACTGCGTCGCACGCGCCGCGTCACCGCTTCACTGCGCCAGATATCCACCATCTATCGGATAGTAGGCGCCTGTGATGTAGGCCGCTTCGGTGCTCGACAGAAATGCCACGAGGGCCGCGACTTCCTCCACCTTGCCGAAACGGCGCAGGGGGTGGCGTGCGACGAGGACCTTCTGAGCGTCAGCCGGCAAGGCATCGATCCAGCTGGTATGGGTGAAGGTCGGACCCACTGCATTGACCCGCACGCCCTGCGGACCGTACTCCAGCGCCACGGTCTTGGTCAGTCCGACGACACCGTGCTTGGCCGCCGTGTAGGCCGCCGTGGTCTCGAAGCCGGCCGCGCCCAGGATCGAGGCGATGTTGACGATCGCACCGCCGCCCGACTGCAGCATGGCATTGACTTGGGCGCGCACACCGTAGAACACGCCGGTGAGATTGAGATCGATGACCTCCTGCCATTGCGTATCGGTCATCACGCCGGACGGCACCATGGCGCCGCTGATGCCGGCGTTGTTGCAGGCGACGTCAAGGCGGCCCCACTGGGTGAGGACTCGATCGATCAGGCGGGAGTGCTCACTGGAGCGCCGGACAT
The DNA here is from genome assembly GCA_027451085.1 of Gammaproteobacteria bacterium. Lineage (GTDB taxonomy): Bacteria > Pseudomonadota > Gammaproteobacteria > Steroidobacterales > Steroidobacteraceae > DAIDKA01. Next base: position 8,410 of record DAIDKA010000237.1, on the reverse strand, counting down.
CGGCTTCGATCAGCAGCCCTTTGCCTCCGGCCGCGACGATCTGCTCGACTGTTGCGCGACCCTTCGGTCCATTGATTTCCGCGACCGCCACACGGGCGCCCTCCTCGGCATAGCGCAACGCAATCGCGCGGCCGATGCCATCGCCTGCACCCGTCACCAGGGCCACATCGTCCTGCAAACGTCCCGTCATCGCCCTGCCTCACTGTTTTGCTGCAATGCGACTGAAACACCCGGCCCAGCCAGCAGCCGCGCCGGTGATTATATTGCGTAGCTGCGCCGGATCCCGTGCTGATCAGGGCAACGCCACGTAAAGCAGGTAGTATGCGTCAGCCGCGACCTCATCACAGTGGTGCCCAGGACCTCACCCACGGCACCGGCACGCGGCGGGTGCGCCGGTTCGAGCGCGGCGCAGTGATTCTTCAGGTTCAATTGGCAATCAGTAAGGAGCAGACATGGGATTCATCGCATGGATCGTCCTGGGGCTGGTCGCAGGCTTCATCGGCAGCAAGATCGTCAACAAGCGCGGCGAGGGCTTGTTCCTCGACATCATCCTGGGCGTGATCGGCGCGGTCGTCGGCGGCTGGCTGTTCAGCTTCTTCGGCGCACATGGCGTCACGGGCCTGAACATCTACAGCCTGGTGGTAGCCGTGGTGGGAGCCGTCATCGTGCTGCTGATCTACCACGCACTCTTCGGCAAGAAGGGCTGAAGTCCTCGTTCCAGGAACAAAACCGGCCTCCAGCTGTTTCAGGCGGGCCCCGCCCCGGGCCCGCCTCCTTGTCAGGCTGGCAGCCGAGGCAGGTCCGGACGGGCCTGCTCCAGCCGTCTGCCCGTCAGACCAACGCCTTCCTGAACAGTTCCAGCTGCCGCGCCCAGGCGTCTTCCGCCAGGTCGTGGTTGTAGACCCGGGAATCGGTCGGACACCAGCCATGCATGGCGCCCTGGTACACCTTGACGGTGTGCGGCAGACCCGCCTGGGTGTAGGCGGCTTCGAGTTTGTCCTTGGCGTCGGGCTGCTTCTGGTCGTCACTACCCGCGATGGCGATCAGCGCCGCGGCGTGGGTCTTCGCCACCAGCAGGTGCGGACTGTCCGGCTGATCAGTCACGAGGAAGGCGCCGTGGAAGGAAGCCAGGGCGCCGATGCGGTCCGGGAACTGCGCGGCCACGCGGATCGTGAACGGCCCGCCCATGCAGTAACCGGTCACGCCCCACTTCTTCTTGTCATCCACCGAGGGTTGCCTGCCGAGCCAGGCCAGGAAGGCCTTGCCGTCCATCGCCACGGTGGCAGGCGTCAGCGAGTTCATCTCGGATGTCAGCATCTTGGCGACGTCCGGATTGCTGAAGTCCGCATGCTCGGGCGAGGTCGGTGCTTTCTTCAGCCGGTAGAAGGGATTCACCACCAGCACGCAATAGCCGGACTGCGCCAGGCGCGTGGCCATCTGCTTGAACGTGGGGCGCAGGCCGAAGATATCCGGCCACATCAGCACGGCGGGATGCCTGCCCGTGGCCGGGTGCACGAAGTACGCGTCCGCGGTGCCATCCGGGGTCTTGATCTCGACATCGTGACCTTCGGTCTCGGCCGCATTGGCCACCGGCAGCAGCGACAGCAGACCGGCGCCGGCGGCAAGGCTGCCGAACTGGCGGCGGGACAGCGCTGAGGATTGGCGCTGGTACTGGATCATGTCTTCAAAGGTGTCTTGATCGCACATGGCGCTCTCCGGTTGTTTGGCGGCCCCCTGCCGCACTTCCTGCCACGAGTCTGGCGTTGCCACAGCAACGACGCAAGCCTACAGTTTCCACCAACTGTGAGGGGGGGGCTCATGACGAATTGTGCATGGATTCTGGGCGCGGCGCTCGCTCTGGCGGCGGGTTCCACGGCACAGGCCGGTGATTCTGCCGCCGCCGTCACCGCGGCCCGCGTGAGCAGCGCCGATGCAGAACCCGGCCAGTGGTTCACCGTCGGACGCAACTACGAGGAGCAGCGCTTCAGCCCGCTGACCTCCATCAACACCGACAACGTGGACCGGCTGCGGCTCGCCTGGTACGCCGACTTCGACACCAACCGCGGCCAGGAGGCCACCCCGCTGGTCGTCGACGGCGTCATATACCTGTCCACGGCCTGGAGCAAGGTCGAAGCCTTCGACGCCGCGACCGGCCGGCGGCTATGGACCTATGACCCCAAGGTGCCGGGGGAATTCGCCGGCCGCGGCTGCTGCGATGTGGTCAACCGCGGTGTCGCCGCGTGGCAGGGAAGGATCTATGTGGGCACTTACGACGGCTGGCTGGTGGCGCTCGACGCGAAAACCGGCGCCGTGGTCTGGAAGACCCTCACTCTGGATCATGGCATGCCGGTGACCAGCACCGGCGCGCCGCGGATCATCAACGGCAAGGTGATCATCGGCAACGCCGGTGGTGAGTTCGGGGTGCGCGGATATATATCGGCGTTCGATGCGCACACCGGCAAGCGGCTGTGGCGTTTTCATACCGTGCCGGGCAATCCCGCCAAGGGCTTCGAGACCCCGCAGATGAAACTCGCCGCCAGCACCTGGAGCGGCCAGTGGTGGAAGTATGGTGGCGGTGGCACCGTGTGGGACGGCATGGTGTATGACCCCACGCTCAATCTGCTGTACTTCGGCACCGGCAACGGCTCGCCCTGGAACCGCAAGTATCGCGGCAGCGGCGGCGGCGACAACCTCTTTGTGGCCTCGATCATCGCCGTGAACCCTGACACCGGCAGGTATGTCTGGCATTACCAGCAGACGCCAGGCGAGGAATGGGACTACGACGCCACCTCACCCTTGATCGTGGCAACGCTCAATATCGCCGGCAAGCCACGCCGCGTGGTGATGCAGGCGTCGAAGAACGGGATTTTCTACGTGCTGGATGCCAGGACCGGAAAGATGGTATCGGCGAAGAACTTCGTGCCCACCAGCTGGACCAAGGGCATCGATCCTGTCACGGGCCGACCCGAGATTAATCCCGCCGACCGCTATGACATCACCGGCAAGGCCACCATCGTGGAGCCGGGCGGGCAGGGTGCGCACTCCTGGCATCCGGCCTCTTACGACCCGCAGACCGGGCTGGTGTACTTCTCGGCCATCAGCACCAGCATGGGAGTGCAGAGCGCGGACAGTTTCCACCCCAGGCCCATGTCGTCGATCACAGGTCTTGCCTTCCCGGTGCCTGCGAGCCTCTACGATGACCTGAAGTCCAAGGCGCCGCGTACGGCGATTTCGCGGCTCGTCGCCTGGGACCCGGTCAAGCAGCAGGAGGCGTGGCAAACCCCGCCACTGGGCACCATCGGCGGGGGCACGCTGTCCACCGCGGGCGGGCTGGTGTTTCAGGGAACGAACAAGGGACGCTTTGTCGCCTACCGCGCCGACAGCGGCCGGCAGCTGTGGTCCTTCGAGGCCCAGACCGGCGTGGTGGCCGCGGCGGCCGCATATGAAACCGGCGGTGAGGAATATATCGCGGTGGAAGCCGGCTACGGCCTTGTGCCCTTCGGCATGAGCAATCAGTCGCGGCTGCTGGTGTTCAAGCTGAACGGCACCGCCAGCCTGCCACCAGCACCGCCTCCACCGCCACCGCGCGTGCTGAACCCTCCGCCATCCACGGCATCGAAGCAGGTGATCGCCGCAGGCCAGGACCAGTTCCAGAGCCACTGCGCAGTGTGCCACGACACGTCCTACGCCAACCGCGACATGTTCCCGGACCTGCGCTACTCCCCTGCCATCAACACCCCGGAGGTCATACGTTCCATCGTGCTCGACGGGGTGATGCAGGCGGGTGGCATGGCGTCCTTCAAGGGCAAGGTCACACCGGCACAGCTGGAAAGCATACGAGCATACCTGGTCGAGCGCGCCAACCAGGCCAAGGCGGCGCAGGCGGCGGGCTCACCGGTACGGTGAGCGGCCTGCACCAACGAGCGTCAGGTCTCGATCCCTACCAGGGAACAGTCCGGCCGAGATAATCGAGGTATTCGAGGCCCGGTCTGCTGCGCTTGGCGAACAGGATATCCACGAGGGCCGGGATGCTCTCTTCGATGGTCAGGCGCGCATCGGGACCGCCCATGTCCGTGCGCACCCAGCCGGGCGCCATCAGCACCAGCGCTCGCGCGGAGCCGGAATTGCGGGCGGCGTAACTGCGCATGAACTGGTTGAGGGCGGACTTGCTGCCGCGATAGACCTCGCGCATGCCGGTCTCATTATTGGCGATGCTGCCCTGACCGGAGGACATGATTCCAATCAAGCCATCGGCAGTGACCAGGTCCTGCAATGACTCGACCACGCGCATGGGGCTCAGGGCATTCGTGATCATGACCCGGACGAACTCATCGGTCGTCACGTTGCCGATGGTGTCGGTTTCCTTGTTGGTGACACCCGCGTTCACGAACAGCATCTGAAAGCTGCTGCCGGCAAGGCGCTGCCGCAGCGCTGCAATCTGGGCCGTGTCGGTGATGTCCAGTGTCCCGATCCCGACGCGTCCCGGGTATTGGTCTGCGAGGTCATGCAGCCCGGTTCGGCCTGAGCCCGCCCGCACGGTACCGGTGACATTCCAGCCCTTCTTGAGGAACTGCGCCGCCATGGCGAGGCCCAGGCCACGCGAAGCGCCGATGAGCAGGATCGTGGCAACGGCAGGAACATCTGCTTTGGGTGACATGAAACATCCTCCAAGGAACACAGACCTGCTGGCAGCCCGCTGCGGATCCTCGCCTGCCTCAGGGCTTGGGCTTCGGCCTCAACAGTTCGTCGACCGTATGCCCCGGCGATCCCAGGATGGGCAGCGACTTCGCCTGTTTCAGGTATTCGATCTCGTCCGCCAGGGCTTAGCGCCAGGGCTTGCCATTCTGCCGATGGCGGCCGCAATGCGTAGAGGTGGTGTGGCCCGGGTAGTTCTCGGTGCGCCAGGGATCATCCGCCGGACTGAGCGGCGGTGGTTCAGGCCGGCCGTCCTCGCTGTCATGCAGGGGAAACATCCAGCACACGGCCGGCTTGAAGGTCCAGGGATGCTGGTCACGGGCACGGGCAAAGGACTCCAGGCGGCAGTAGCCTTGAGAGTCTCCGAAGACGCAACGCGTGCGGGTGAAATATGCAGGGAAGTCCGGATTGCGGTAATGCTCGGGCCGCACAGCGGTCTTGCGTCCCAGATGCTCCCCATCCCAGTAGCCATCGACGATGAACTCCTCGGGCAGACCCTCCCGCAGCTCAGGGACCGTGGCGACCAGTTCACGCAGGAAATCCTCCTCCTGCGGTTCAAGGTAGACACCGTCGTAGCAGCACATGCCCTCGCACTGGGTGATGTCGCAGCCGCTCAGACGCGGACCGTCGCAGCCGGTGCAAGGCTTGCTCGAGGCTTTCGGCGCCGCCGGATCCTTGGGCGAATGGCTCATGGCCATACTTTACCTGTGGTGAAGCCATGGCGTAAAAACCTCGGGATGTCACAGCCCTCAACGGACTCGCCCTCTCCCACTCTGACCCTGGCGCCCATCGGCCACCTGCGCTCGCACTTCGGCACCAAGGTCGAGGCGCCGCGCCAGCCGGCCGCCAGCCAGCAAGCCGTGGGGGTCATCGAGCTGCTGCCCGGCCACCATTACGAACATGCGCTGGAGGACCTGGAAGGCTGGGAGCGCATCTGGGTGATCTTCTGGTTCGACCGCAATGCGGGCTGGCGGCCCAAGGTGCTGCCGCCGCGCAGCGCCACCGGCCGCAAGGGCGTGTTTTCGACGCGCGCGCCACACCGTCCCAATCCGCTCGGGCTGTCGGTCCTGAAGCTGCTGCGTGTGGACGGCCTCGACGTACATGTCCAGGGCGTGGACCTGCTGGACGGCACGCCGGTGTTCGACATCAAGCCGTACGTGCCGTACACCGATGCCTTCCCGCAGGCCCACAGCGGCTGGCTCGCCGCAGCGCAGGACCCGGTGCAGTCCTGGGAGATCCGGTTCGAGCCGCTCGCGCAGGCGCAGCTGGCATGGATTGCGCCGCGCCTGAGCTATGACCTGCAGGAACGGATTGCCTCGACCCTGAAACTCGGGCCGCAGCCACATCCCTACCGACGCATCAGACCGGCCAACGGCGGACTGCAGCTGGCAGTGAAAGACTGGCGGATCGACTTCATCGTGGCGCAACGCAACGTGGCGGTGCGGCGTGTACGCAGCGGCTACCGCAAGGCGCAGCTGGAATCCGGCGATGACCCGGCGCCGGGGCTGCACCGTGAATTCACGGCGCTGTGGCCGCTGCCATGATCCAGGTCATCCACTGCCGGGCCTCACGCCGGGGGCAATCTCCATCCGCTTACCCTGGGGGCCCGGGCCTTGCTGCCCGCTGACGCGGGCCACCCTTCAGCTTCTGAGCTGCCGCGTATTACTCCAGACAACCTGGGCCAGGTCGAGCTGTGTTCTCCCGTTCTGCGCGCGGGGGCTACCGCTGCATCTGCATCAGCTGGTCCATCGTCGGCATGATCGAGCTGAGGTTGTGCATGATGATCAGCGAACCGAACACCACCAGGGCCACGACGAAGACGCCGAAGCCGAGCGCGAGCACAGTGTTCTCACCCTCGTCGTCGGCATGCACATGCATGAAGAACACCAGGTGCACGCCCATCTGGGCGATGGCGAGCACGCCCAGCAGGATGGGCTCGCTGGGGCCCCAGACCCAGTGGAACACCACCGAGGCGAAGGACGCCAGCGTCAGGATGATGGCGAGACCCAGACCCCAGATATATGAACCATAGGTGGTGCTGGCGTCGTGGATATCGTTGCCCGCAGGGGCGTGCGAGTCATGCGTGGACATGGAAGGCACCGAGATAAACGATGGTGAACACGCCGATCCAGACGAGGTCGAGCGCGTGCCAGAACAGGCTGAAGCAGAACAGACGGCGCAGTACCTTCGGGTTCATGCCGAGGGTGGCAACCTGGGCGGCCATGACGAGCAGCCAGATGAGGCCGCTGGTGACATGGCAGCCGTGGGTGCCGACCAGCGAGAAGAACGCCGTCAGGAAAGCGCTGTGGGTCGGACCGTAACCCTTCACCACGAACTCGTGGAATTCCGTGACCTCGAAGCCGATGAAGGCCGCACCCAGCACCCAGGTGACGACCAGCCAGCCGTAGAACCGGGTCATCTGCTTGCGCTCGGCCGCAATCAGCATCAGCCCGCAGGTGAAGCTGGAGAGCAGCAGGCAGCTGGTTTCTTTGAATACTCCGCCGAGATCGAAGATCTGCGAGCCGTGGGGTCCGCCGGCCGTGTGGCCGTTGAGCACCGCATAGGCCGCGAACAGCGACGAGAAGATCACGATGTCGCTGAGCAGGAACAGCCAGAAGCCGAAGCTGATCATCGACCCGATGGACTCGGGTCCACGCTGGCTGAACGGAATGGCATGACCGTGGGCATCCACGGTGGCGTGATGGGCGCCGCTCATTTACTTGGCTCCGTATCCGGGATGGGCCCGATCGAAGGCTTCAAGCTCCGAGGCGGGAATGTCGGTGTCGCGGTCCATGTTCCAGGCATGCACCACCAGCACGCCGATGCCGGCCAGGACCCCCAGCAGCGCCATCCACCAGATGTGCCAGATCAGGGCGAAGCCCATCAGCGCGGAGAAGAATGCGGCGATGAACCCGACACTGGAGGACTTGGGCATGTGGATGGAGGCATACGCGGGCCTACCGTTCACCTGTGCCTCGTAGGGATTGCCGCCACCAGGATTGACCGCCGCCTTCTTCATCTCCCAGAAGGCATCGATGCCGTGCACTGTCGGCTCGACGGCGAAGTTCCAGGGCGGCGGCGGGGAGGAGGTGCTCCACTCCAGGGTGCGGCCGTTCCACGGATCGGGGCCGCAGGCCAGCTCTTTGCGCTTGTAGATGCTCCAGAAGACCTGCACCAGGTTCAGGTTGATGCCGACGAAGATCAATACCGCGCCACAGAACGCCGCGATCATGTACGGCTGCCAGGCCGGATCAGAATAGTGCTGCATGCGGCGGGTGGCGCCCATCAGGCCGAGTGCGTACAGGGGCATGAAGGCCAGGTAGAAGCCGAAGAACCAGCACCAGAACACCGCCTTGCCCAGGCCCTCATGCAGACGGAAGCCGAAAGCCTTGGGGAACCAGTAGTTGAAGCCGGCCATGACGCCGAAGACCACGCCGCCGATGATGACATTGTGGAAGTGGGCGATCAGGAACAGGCTGTTGTGCAGCACATAGTCGGCCGGCGGGATCGCCAGCAGCACGCCGGTGAGGCCGCCGATGGCGAAGGTGCCGATGAAACCGAGCGTCCACAGCACCGGCACGCTGAAGCGGACTTCACCACGGAACATGGTGAACAGCCAGTTGAAGATCTTCACGCCCGTGGGCACACCGATGATCATGGTGGCGATGCCGAAGAAAGCGTTGACATTGGCGCTGGCGCCCATGGTGAAGAAGTG
>DAIDKA010000236.1 GCA_027451085.1 Gammaproteobacteria bacterium | reverse complement strand
ATCGGCAGGGCGGTGGGCAAGATCCTGAAGGGGTAGGTGTGAAGATCCCGTCTCGCAACATCGACGCCACCACCCAGCACGCCATCCGGCTGTGGGCGTTCCAGCGGCGCCGGCTGCTGGCGGTCGATGCGCCGCTGCCCTCGCTCCTGGGTCGCATCAAGGACCAGGCCGAGGGCGCCAGCCAGCCCGGACGGCTGCGGCAGCGGTGGGCGGAGGTGTACACCGGCGACGGCCTGGTGGTGCAGCGGATCATGGTCACGATGGCCGAAGTGCCGCGCCTGGCAGTCACCTGCCACTATGTCCTGATCGGGCCCTACCAGGTCCCGGCGCACCAGATCGCCGAGGAAATCGGCATCACCACCCGCGAGTACTGGCGGCAGAAGGGGGTGGGCGAGCAGATCATCGAATCCGGCCTGAAACTGCTGGACGCTGTGCCCACACCGCGCGCGCCGGGAATTGCAGGTTCGGACGCTTGACAGCCATTCAAAACGGCGCTACGTTCGCGGCCAATTCAGTACACGGGGAATTGCCCCTACACGACGCCCGCCCCGTGCGGGCGTTGCCGTTTTCAGGGTGGCCTCGATGGGCACGAAGAACATCCGGTACAGCAAGCGGATCGCGGACCGGATCTGCTACCTCATGGCCGAGCGGCACCTGCCGCTGCTGCAGATCTGCGGTCGGCCCGAAGACAACATCCCGCCGATTGAGCCCGGACTGCCCAGCTACCGGACAGTCCACCTCTGGCGCAAGTCGATCCCGGAGTTCGCCGCGGCCTACCAGGAGGCGCTGGAGCTGCACTTCCTGGCCGGCGCCGATGATCTCATCCGGATCGCGGACGAGCCGCCCGTCATGGCCACGATCATCAGCGAGAACGGCAACCGCTCGCGCCGCGTCGACAGCGGCGCGGAGATGCACCGGCGTACGCGGATCGACACCCGCAAGTGGATTCTGGCCAGGATGCTGCCGAAGGTGTTCGGCGACCGCATCGCGCACGGGTTCCTGGGCAAGGACGGCGAGCCGGTAGATCCGCCGGCCATCCACATGGGATTTGCGAATGGAGGACCGGGCAGCGACCCCGAAACGGGTGATTCAGGAGGCGATCCCGAGCCCAGTCCGTGACGTCTTCTTCGACGCCCGCTCACAGTGGGTGCCATCTCCATACAAAGTCCTGCACGGCGGGCGCGGAGGCCTGAAGACCTGGACCTTCGGCGCCGTCTGCACGCTGCTTGCCGCCCGCCGGCGCATCCGCATCCTGTGCACACGCGAGTACCAGGCCAATATCGACGACTCGGTGCACGCCGTCATCGTCGGTCAGATCGAACGCTTCGGCCTGCAGCGGTATTTCGACGTGCAAAACCGCTGGATCGGAAGCCATACCGGTTCCGAGTTCATCTTCGCCGGCCTGCGCAAGGAGCCGAAGAAGATCAAGGGCCTCGAGCGCATCGGCATCGCGTGGCTCGAGGAAGCGGAGAACACCTCGCGCGAGTCGCTGGAAATCCTGACGCCGACCGTGTTCCGCAACCCGGGTGCGGAGATCTTCGTCAGCTTCAACCCGGACAAGAGCACCGATCCGGTAAGCCAGTGGTTCATCGAAAAACCGATCCCGGGCGCGCGCATCCGCAAGACCAGCTGGCGGGACAACCCGTGGCTGCCGCCGCAGATGCTGGCCGAGAAGGACTATCTCGCCAGCGTCGACCCGGACGCCTACCAGCACGTCTGGGAGGGCGGCTACCGCGAGCATAGCGACGCGCAGATCCTGAAGGGCAAGTACGTCATCGAGTCCTTCACGCCGGGCCCGGACTGGCACGGCCCGCTGCAGGGCGCCGACTGGGGCTTCGCCAAGGATCCGACGGTGTTCACGCGCTGCTGGATCCACCAGAACAAGCTCTATGTCGAGCACGAGGCCTACGGCATCGGCGTCGACACGCGGGACCTGCCGAAGCTCTACGGCCAGATCCCGGACTTCGCTAAGTACACAACCTTCGGCGACAACGCGCGGCCGGAGACCATCAGCGACCTGCAGAAGTACGGTCTGCCACGCATCCGGCCGTGCGAGAAGTGGTCCGGCTCAGTCGAGGACGGCATCGCGCACCTGCGCAGCTACGAGCAGATCGTCATCCACCCGCGCTGTGTTCACACCGCGCAGGAGGCGAAGCTCTACAGCTACAAGGTCGACAAGGTCACGAAGCTGGTGCAGCCCGAGGTGGTCGACCTGCACAACCACTGCTGGGATGCCATCCGCTACGGGCTGCAAACCGTGATCCGTCGCGTCGGCATGGGCCTGTTCGACTTCATGCGCCAGCAGGCCGCCGAAAAGGCGAACGCACAGAACACGAAACCTTGAGGAACCGCCACGATGGCGAAAAGCGGGATCAATACCCCGACGTCAGGCGGAGTCATCACGCCAATTGAGCCGGGCGTCATCCAGCGCCTGGTGCGCGGGGTGCGCTACATCGTCTCGGGCGTGACGGACAACGACTGGTTCGGGCCCGGGCAGCCGCTGACGCCGTTCGCGCAGGAGCAGGCGCAGGGGCGTCAGTTCGACTACCCGGTCCTCTACAACACCCGCGTCGTCCCGCGTAGCAACGAGCCGGTCAGCTTCGCGCAGATGCGCGCCCTGGCGGACAACTACGACCTGCTGCGGCTGGTCATCGAGACCCGCAAGGACCAGTTCGAGGCACTTGACTGGACCGTCCAGCCCATCGACAAGAAGGCCAAGCGCGACGACCGCTGCAAGGCCGCGCAAGAATTCCTGATGTCGCCCGACAAGGAGCACACCTGGGAGACCTGGCTGCGCATGTGGCTCGAGGACTTGTTCGTCATCGACGCCCCTACGATCTACCCGCGCATGACCCGCGGCGGCCAGCTGTACGCGCTCGACCTGATGGACGGCGCGACGATCAAGCGGCTGATCGACGTCACCGGCCGCACCCCCGCACCGCCGAGCCCGGCCTACCAACAGATCCTCAAGGGCCTTCCGGCGGTCGACTACTCGCGCGACGAGCTGCTTTACATGGCACGCAACGTGCGGGCGCACCGGCTCTATGGCTTCAGCCCGGTCGAGCAGATCATCACCACGGTCAACATCGCGCTGCGCCGGCAGATCCATCAGCTGCAGTACTACACTGAGGGCAACATGCCCGATGTGATGATCGGCGTTCCGGAGACCTGGCAGCCGGACCAGATTGCGCAGTTCCAGACCTGGTGGGATGCGCTGCTGCAGGGCAACACCGCCGAGCGGCGCGGCGCCAAGTTCGTGCCCGGCGGGATGCAGCCGTATGACACCAAGGCGCAGGCGCTGAAGGACGATTACGACGAGTGGCTTGCCCGCGTGGTGTGCTTCTGCTTCTCGGTCAGTCCGACGCCGTTCATCAAGCAGCAGAACCGCGCGACGGCCGAGAATGCCGCCGAGCAGGCGCTGTCGGAGGGCCTCGCGCCGCTGCAGCGGTACCTGAAGTCGCACCTCGACCGCATCATCCAGCGGCACATGGGAATGCCGGACCTGGAGTTCGCATGGGCCGACATGGAATCCGTCGACCCGCTCACCCGCGCCCAGGTCGACCAGATCTACGTCGAGACCGAGGTGAAGACGCCGGACGAGGTCCGCGCGGACCTCGGACTGCAGCCGCTCACCCAGGAGCAGAAGGACGCCCTCAAGCCGCCCGCGCCGCCCCCGATGCCCAAGCCCGGCGGCAGTGACGACGAGGACGAGGACGGCCTGCCGCCGGAAGCCGCGAAGGTCATCGCGGCCCTGTTAAAAAAAAACGGTCGAGGTCGCGGGCCGCACTCATTGACCGCGAGCGCGACGGCGTCGCAAAGCCGCGTGAGGCGCTTCGCAAGGTACTGACGGAGCACCTGGAATCGTGGCGCGATGCCATCGTCGCCCGGGTTCACCTGCTGGGCAAGGACAAGACCAGCCGGCTGGACCAGATCATGAAGGCCATCCGGGATGGTTTGCTTGTGCTGCTGTTCGTCGACATGCACGGGCTGCTCGAGCAGATCACCCGCGACGGCATTGCCGCCGCACTCGCGCAGGTCGGCATGTCCGACGAAGGCATCACCGAGCAGGCGAACGAGTTCGCGGTCAGCTACGCCCGCGACCACGCGGCGGACCTCGTCGGCAAGAAGTGGGTGGACGGCGAGCTGGTGGACAACCCGAAGGCGCAGTGGCGCATCGACGAGGCCACGCGCGACCTGATTCGCGCAGACGTCACGAAGGCCGTTGACGAGGGCTGGTCGAACGACCGACTCGCCGAGGCGCTGGGCGAGAACTATGCGTTTTCGGCAAGCCGCGCCGAGACCATCGCCCGCACCGAGACCGCCTTCGCCGACGTCGCCGGAAACATCCACGCCTGGAAGCTCTCCGGGCAGGTGGAAAGCAAGCAGTGGATCGTCGGCGATGGCTGCTGCGATGACTGCCAGGAGCTGGACGGCACGACCGTGGCCCTGGATCAAGACTTCCCCGATGGCGGTGGCGCTGGGCCACCGCTGCATCCCAACTGCCGGTGCGATGTCGTGCCGGTGCTGACCGAGGACGCCAAATGAAGCGCAATTTCTCCGCCATGACTGGCCTTCTGCTGGGCACGCTGCTGGCGCTGGTGGCGATGCCGGCGGCTGCGACCATCCAGTACACCACCACGCACCGCAACACCGCGATGACGGACCTGGTCACGGCCATCGGGTCGACCGGGTACCTGATGATCGTCAGCGGCGCGCAGCCGGCGAGCGTGGCGACGGCCGACTCCGGCACGGTCCTGGCCGTCCTGCCGCTGTCGGCGACCGCCGGCACCGTCTCCGGCGGCGTCCTGACGTTCAACGCCATCACGAGCGCCGCGGCGGTGGCCGCGGGCACGGCCGGGCACTTCCTGGTCTGCACCACGAACAACACCACCAACTGCACGGCCGCGTCCTCAACGACCCGCGTGCTGCAGGGTTCGGTCGGTACC
>DAIDKA010000235.1 GCA_027451085.1 Gammaproteobacteria bacterium | reverse complement strand
CTGGCGCTGAAGACGATGCCGTCGATGCCGCGCAGCGCGGGGTCCCGGGCGAACAGTTCCAGGGCCTTCGCGCCCCTGGCCAGGTGGAAGATGCGGCCGTTGGGCGTGTCGGTGACATAGATGCTGCGGTCGGGCGCCACGCTGATGTCATTGCAGACGGATACCGGGGCCGGGAACGGCCAGTAGCCCTTGGGCCGGCCGGTCCTCAAGTCCAGCGCGATGAGCGCGGAGGTGCCCTGGATGGGCGGGTGCAGCAGGGTTCCGGCCGCCGAGCACAGCCACAGGGTGTGCGCGGGCGCATCCACCAGTACCCCCAGCAGACTCAGGATATGGTTCGCTGCCGAAGGCCTGACCCAGGCCCGGGCCAGCGCCTTGCCGGGCGCAGCCCGGTACACCACGCCCCGCATGCTGCCGATGTACAGCGTGCCATCGGGGCCTGAGCTCATGCTTTCCGGATAGACATCCCTGGCATCGATGGTGACATCGGGCAGGGGCGCCGCGACCGTGACGCGGACCAGAACCAAGGTCAGCGCCAGTGTCAGCGCCAGGTGCAGGGCCGGGGCCGGCCTGGACGTCAGGGAGCGGGGTGCAAGGGTAGTCATGCAATACCTCTTTCGGCTCATGCTAGGCTAAAGCGACGCGGACAATAAATCTGAAGCGGTTCGGCTGTCGTGGGGAGATTATCGCCGGCCAGCACGGGTGTCAGTGCCGGATCGGACCCGCAGGGGTCTTCCTCATGGACGGGCTGATGGCTGCCAGGAACGCCGCGACGCCGCAAAGGAGCCTGCTTCAATGAAGATCCGCAGTTCGAGTGCCTGGATGGCCGCTGCCCTGCTGGGTGTGGCCTGGTGCGCTCCCGGCCTGGCGCAGAGCGATGCCGCCCGCCTGGCCGCGCTGAAGGCCCGCATCGTGGCACTCGACCATGAAACTGCCTATGTCGAGGCCATCACCCGCATCCAGCGGCTGGGTCAGGCCTTCGGCTACTACACCGACAAGGGTTATTTCGGTGAAGCGGCGGACCTGTTCACCGACGACGCCACGTTCCAGTGGGGCACGGATGGGGTCTACAAGGGCAGGCAGCGCATCCGCGAACTGCTGACACTGCACGGCGGCGGCAGCCTGAAGGAGGGGCCAGGGCTGCCGTTCGGGCGGTTGAACCTGCGGATGCAGCTGCAGCCGGTGGTGACCGTGTCCGCGGACGGACTCACGGCGCATGCACGCTGGCGTGAATGGGGGCTGCTGGGCGAATACCAGAAGTCGGCAACCTGGGGCGATGCCACCATCGAGGACGACTACATCAAGCAGGACGGCGTGTGGATGATCTGCGCGCGGCGCTACTACTTGAACTTCGAAGCGCCCTATCAAGGCGGCTGGGCGGCGCTGAAACCGGTGACCGGCGACTGGCGTTCGCCCGTGGCCCGCGAGTTCCCGCCGGATGAACCTGCGCCGTTCCAGTACCAGCCCTTCCCGGCGGTATTCATTCCACCGTACGACTATGCCGGCAACCTGCGGGCCATCCAGAGCCGGCCGCCATTTGATCTGCCGGAACGGCCGGACGACCGGCTGGGAAGGCTGGAGAAACTGGCAGACACCCGGGAGCTGCAATTGGGCCGTGTCGAGTCGGTACGGGCCATCGAGAACCTGCAGGACATGTACGGCTACTACATCGACAAGGGGCAGTGGCGGCAGGCCGCAGCCTTGTTCAGCCACGATGCCAGCTACGAGTTTGGCCAGAGCGGCGTCTACATCGGCAACGCCCATATCGAACGGGCGCTGTCGCTGATGGGTCCCCCGGGGCTTGAGCCGGGACAGCTCAACAACTACGTGATGGCGCAGCAGGTGATCCACGTGTCCGCCGACAACCGCACGGCGAAGGCGCGCTGGCGCAGTGACGTCGAGCTGGCCCGCGACGGCGTCGGCCGCTGGGGCGGCGGTGTCTACGAGAACGAGTACGTCAACGACCATGGCACCTGGAAGTTCTCCAAGCTGCACTATTACGTGACTTTCTGGGGCGATTATGACCAGGGCTGGGCGGCCAGACCCATTCCCATGGACCCGCCCAGCAGGACCAATCCGCCCGACCGGCCGCCCACCGTGGTTTATCAATCGTTGCCGAAACTGCAGGTGGTGCCGTTCGATTACGCGAATCCTGTCACGGGCAAGCCTCTCGGGGAGGACAAGGAATGAGTCGCCTTCAAGGATGGCCCCGCGGCTGCGCTGCTCTGGCACTGTGTCTGCTGGCCGGATTTTCCGCACCGCCGACGGCGCATGCGCAGCCACCGTCCGTTGCGCAGCTGCAGACCGTCGAACAACAGCTGAACGGCATCGGCACGCGCCTCACGCGCCTGCAGGACCTCACCGACATCGAGATCGTGCAGCACACCTATGGCTACCTGGTCGACAAGTCCCAGTGGCGTTCCCTGGCCGACCTGTTCGAAAGGGACGCCACCCTGGAAATCGGCGGCAAGGGGGTGTTCCTGGGCCATGACCGGGTGTTCGAGTACATGCACGTGGGCCTGGGTCCGATCGGTCCGCGCAACGGTCTGCTGATCGACCATCAGCAGTTCCAGTGCCTGCCCAGCGTCGATCCGGACGGGGTCACGGGCCATATACGCTGCATCGCCTTCGTCATGAGTTCGGGCGGCTGGGGTCACAATTACTACGAAGACGTGTTCACCAAGGAGAACGGCGTCTGGAAGTTCAGGAAGTTGCGTGGCCCTTTCAACATGTATGCGGGTTACAAGCTCGGCTGGCTGGATCACACGATACTCAATACGACTCCGGAGAAGTGGCCGCCCTGGCCGGACCTGCCGCCGACCGTGGTCTACCTGACGTATCCGAACTACTATGCCGAGCCTTTCGACTATCCCAACCCGGTGACGGGCAGGAAGGCACCGCCGCCCAGTCCGCGGGCCGGCGGGCTGGCTTTCGGCAGGTAGTCCGCGGTCATAAAATCACCGTCTGCCCGCGCGGGCGGACGACGGGTGTCAAATGGAGCTGGTGATGACGAATGGTCTGTGCAAGGGGTTGCTGGTGGCCGGTGCGGCGCTGGTGCTGTCGGCGACGGCGTATGCGGGGCCGCCGGCTGGCGCTGCGGTCAGAACATTCGCCAATGTCACGCAGGAG
>DAIDKA010000234.1 GCA_027451085.1 Gammaproteobacteria bacterium | reverse complement strand
TGCGTGCTGCCCATGGTGCCGATCCTGTCCGGCATCATTGCCGGCCATGGCAAGGACATCACCACGCGGCGGGCCTTCGCGCTGTCGTTGACCTACGTCCTGGGCATGGCCTGCAGCTACACCCTGGCCGGAGTCGCGGTGGCCGCTGCCGGCAGCCACATCCAGGCCCTGTTCCAGCAGACCTGGATCGTCGTCCTGTTCGCCCTGGTGTTCGTCGCCCTGGCGCTGTCCATGCTCGGCGCCTTCACCCTGCAGATGCCTGCCGCCGTCCAGACCGCCCTGGCCGGCGTCAGCGGCCGCCAGACGGCCGGCAGCTTCACCGGCGTGGCCGTGATGGGCGCGCTGTCGGCGTTGATCGTCACCACCTGCGTCGCCCCGCCGCTGGTCGCGACACTGGCCGTGATCGGCGAGAGCGGCAACATCGCGCGCGGCGCCGCTGCGCTGTTCGTGATGAGCCTGGGCATGGGCGCCCCCCTGCTGGTGGTCGGCGCCTCGGCCGGCTCGCTGTTGCCGCGCGCCGGCGCCTGGATGGACCTGGTGAAGCGGCTGTTCGGGGTGCTGATGCTGGGGGTATCGGCCTGGATGCTGGTGCGGGTCACGCCGGAGTGGCTGATCGCGGTCCTGTGGCTGTTCCCCGCCGCCGCCCTGACCTGGGTGCTGTGGGGCGACCTGTTCCGGCGCCGCGCCCCGGCGCTGGGCCAGGCACTGGCCGCGCTCGCGGGCCTGGCGCTGCTCGCCGCCGGCACCGCGGCCTCCGGCGGCCCGGACCCGCTGGCGCGCCTGCTGCACGGCCGGCAGGATGAGCTGGCCTTCCGCACCATCAAGTCGATCAATGACCTCGACCGCGAGGTGGCGACGGCGCACGCCGGCGGCCACCCCGTGATGCTCGACTTCTATGCCGACTGGTGCGTCTCCTGCAAGGAGATGGAGAAATACACCTTCACCGATCCGGCCGTGCAGTCCTCACTGCATGATGTCGTGTTGCTCCGCGCCAATGTCACTGCCGACGACGCTGATGACCAGGCGCTGCTCAAGCGCTTCGGCATCTTCGGCCCCCCGACCATCGCCTTCTACGGCCCGGACGGCCGGGAGCGCACCCGCTACCGCGTGGTGGGCTACATGAAGGCCCCGCAATTCGCCGCGGTGGCGCGCGATGCCACCAGCAACAAGGTGGCGGGGCTGTGAAGATCAGCGCCACCACCCAGGCTGCCATCGGCCTGGTGCTGGTTGCCCTGGCGGGCCCAGGCGGCTTCCTGCTCTACCGCAGCGTGCTGGGCAATCACCCCGGCATCCGGGTCGCGTCCGCCACTGTCAACGCGCCCGCCGGCGGCCTGCAAGCGGACTCGGCACCGGCGGCATCACCGGCCCCCGCCGCAACCCCACCGGATCATCTGCCTGACCTGGCCCTGCCGGACACTGCCGGTGTGCTGCACAAACTCAGTGACTACCGCGGCAGACCACTGTTGCTGAACTTCTGGGCCAGCTGGTGCGAGCCTTGCCGACGTGAAATCCCGCTGCTGCAAGCCCTGCATCGCAGGCATGGAGACTCCACTCAGGTGATCGGCGTGGCGATGGACTTCAAGGCCGATGCCATGAAATTCGCGCAGGCCAGGGGCGTCGACTACCCTCTGCTGATGGGGGAGAAGGGCGGTCTGGCTGCCGCCACGGCCGTCGGGGTGCCGGAACTGGTCCTGCCTTTCACAGTGATCGCCGACAGCCGCGGTGATATTGTCACCGTCAAACGTGGCGAGTTGCACCAGGACGAAGCAGATCTCATATTGTCGAACCTGGCGGCGCTCGACGCCGGCCGCCAGAACCTTGCCACCACCCGCTTGCGCCTCAGCGATGGCCTGCGCGATCTGGCTGTAATTCGCGCCAAAGCTACCGCCAAAACACGACAATAGGCGCAAACTAGGGTACATTCGCCGCGCTTTGTTCAGTTGTTCGAGGCGACGCGGATTCCATGGCGCATATTCTTCTGGTCAACGGCCCCAACCTGAACCTGTTGGGCACCCGGGAACCGGGCATCTACGGCGCCGAGACCCTGGGTCACATCGAGCAGCGCGCCGCCGAGGTGGCACGCGAGGCGGGCCATACGCTGACCGCCTTCCAGAGCAATGCGGAGCACGCCCTCATTGAGCGCGTACACCAGGCCAGCCGGGAGGCCGTGGACTTCATGATCCTGAACCCGGGCGCCT
Organism: Gammaproteobacteria bacterium; assembly: GCA_027451085.1. Classification (GTDB taxonomy): domain Bacteria; phylum Pseudomonadota; class Gammaproteobacteria; order Steroidobacterales; family Steroidobacteraceae; genus DAIDKA01. The sequence continues at coordinate 7,919 of DAIDKA010000234.1, read as the reverse complement.
TCACGCACACCAGCATCGCGCTGCGCGATGCCATCAGCGCGGTGAAGCTGCCGTTCATCGAGGTTCACCTCAGCAATATTCACGCACGGGAGCCGTTCCGCCATTCGTCGTACTTTTCCGACATCGCGGCCGGTTCCATCATCGGGCTCGGAGCCTTCGGCTACGAACTCGCACTACGCGCCGCCGCCAGGATTCTGGCGCGCGCCGTCTGAACAACCCCTTAAATCTTATAAAGAATCGACACGGAGCACCCACAGGCATGGACATCCGCAAGGTCAAGAAGCTGATCGAGCTTCTGGAAGAATCCGGAATCGCCGAAATCGAGATCAAGGAAGGCGAGGAAGCCGTGCGCATCAGCCGCATGCCCGCCGGCAGCAACGTGGCTCACGCGCCCGCACCGGTGATGCTGGCCGCCCCCGCAGCAGCAGTTGCAGCCGCGCCGGCCGCAGCGCCTGCCGCAGCCGCCCGGCCGAACGACCACGTGGTCACCTCGCCGATGGTCGGGACCTTTTATTCGGCCCAGACACCGGGCGCCAAGGCGTTCGTGGACATCGGTGACGAGGTCAAGGTCGGCCAGGTCCTGTGCATCGTCGAGGCCATGAAGATGATGAACCAGATCGAGGCGGACAAGGCCGGCCGCATCACCTCCATCATGGTGCAGAACGGCGAGCCGGTGGAATTCGGCCAGCCCCTGTTCGTCATCGAATAACGCCATGCTGGAAAAGATCGTCATCGCCAACCGCGGCGAAATCGCGCTGCGGATCCTGCGCGCTTGCAAGGAACTGGGGATCAAGACCGTGGCCGTGCACTCCACGGCCGACTACAGCCTCAAGCACGTGCTGCTCGCGGATGAGTCCGTCTGCATCGGCCCCCCGCCTTCGGCCAAGAGCTACCTGAGCATGCCGGCGATCATCAGCGCCGCCGAGGTGACCGACGCCGGCGCCATCCACCCCGGCTACGGCTTCCTGTCCGAGAACGCCGACTTCGGCGAGCGCGTCGAGCAGTCCGGCTTCGTCTTCATCGGTCCGAAGGCCGAGACCATCCGCACCATGGGTGACAAGGTCTCAGCCATCAGGGTGATGAAATCCCACGGCGTGCCCTGCGTCCCCGGCTCCGACGGCCCGCTGGGCGAGGGCCCGGAGGAAAACCTGCGCATCGCCCGTGAGATCGGCTACCCGGTGATCATCAAGGCGTCCGGCGGCGGCGGCGGCCGCGGCATGCGCGTGGTGCACACCGATGCCTCGCTGCTCAACGCCATCAATGTCACCAAGGCCGAGGCCCTGGCGGCCTTCGGCAACGACCAGGTGTACATGGAGAAGTTCCTGGAACGGCCGCGCCACATCGAGTTCCAGGTGCTGGCCGACCACCACGGCAACATAATACATCTGGGTGAACGCGACTGCTCCATGCAGCGCCGGCACCAGAAGGTGATCGAGGAAGCCCCCGCCCCCGGCATCACCGAAAAACAGCGCAGGAAGATGGGGGAGCGGGTGGTTGATGCCTGCCGCGCGGTCGGTTACCGCAGCGCCGGCACGCTCGAGTTCCTCTACCAGGACGGCGAGTTCTACTTCATCGAGATGAACACCCGCATCCAGGTGGAACACCCTGTGACGGAACTCATCACCGGCATCGACCTGGTGAAGGCGCAGCTGATGATCGCGGCCGGCGAAAAGCTGCCGTGGAAGCAGGACAACGTCGAGTTCCGCGGGCATGCCCTCGAATGCCGCATCAACGCCGAGGATGCCAAGACCTTCATGCCCTCGCCGGGACCGATCAAGCTGTGGCACGCCCCAGGGGGCCCGGGCATACGCATCGACAGCCATGTCTACAGTGGTTACAACGTGCCGCCCAACTACGACTCGCTGATCGGCAAGCTCATCGCCTACGGCGAGACCCGCGAGTCGGCCATCGCCCGCATGAAGGGCGCGCTGGCCGAGATGGTCGTGGAGGGCATCAGGACCAACATCGCCCTGCACCAGGAGATCCTGTCCCACGCCGCCTTCGCCAGCGGCGGCCAGGACATACACTACCTGGAGCGGCGCCTGGGACTGAAGTAGTCCGGCGCGATGAAAACCACGCTTTTCAGCGCGCGTGCAAAAACGGCCGCAGGCCGCTCAGGACCGTCGCCGCACACAGGCGGCCGCTGTCCGTTGCCGGAGAACTTGGGTGCCCTGGCTGTCACTGACATTTGACCTGGAGGACCTGGCGGCTGATCCGGCCGAAGAGGCCTGCTTCGAAGCCGGCGCCGTGTCAGTGACCTTCACGGACCGACGCGATGATGCAGTGCTGGAACCGGCACCGGGCGAGGTGCGGCTGTGGCCGGCCACGCGCCTGCAAGCCCTGTTCGAGGCGGACGCAGATCCGCAGGGCATCGCGGCACTGCTGCATGAACGCCTGGGCCGGCAGCTGCCCGGTCTTGCAGTGGAAAGCATCGAGGACCGCCTCTGGGAACGCGAGTGGCTCAAGGACTTCCACGCCATGCGTTTCGGCCGGCAGCTGTGGGTATGCCCACGGCACGAGATCACCACCGAGCCGGGTGCAGTGGTGGTGGTGCTCGACCCTGGACTGGCGTTCGGCACGGGCACTCATGCCACCACCGCCATGTGCCTGGAATGGCTCGATGAGCACCCGCCGGCCGGGGCCCAGGTGATCGACTACGGGTGCGGCTCCGGCATCCTGGCCATCGCCGCCCTGAAATTCGGCGCCCGCGAGGCCCATTGCTTCGACATCGACCCGCAGGCCCTCACTGCCACGGCGGACAATGCGCTTGGCAATGGCGTGCTGGATCGTGTCGTGATCCAGGATCATGCGACGGCGCTGCCCGCGGGTTGCGACGTGCTGCTGGCCAACATCCTCTCCGGACCGCTGTGCCGGCTGGCTCCGGCCTTCGCAGCCCTGGTGCGCCCGGGCGGCCACCTGGTGCTGTCCGGGCTGATGGAACACCAGCAGGAGGAGGTCATGCATAGCCATGCTCCTTGGTTCGACGTGCGCAGGTCCGGCGCCCGCGATGGCTGGGTGGCTCTCGAAGCCCGGCGCCGTTAGCATAAACGCCATGTTCACGGTCTGCTCCAAGTGCGATCTGCGGCTCACCGTGACCCCCGCGGACCTGCGGGCCGCGCAAGGGTACGTGCGCTGCGGCCGCTGCCACAACGTCTTCAACGCCCTGGCCGCGCTGTCCGAGGAAACCGTCGACAGCACCGGCGCACATCGCACCAACACCGCCACTGCGGCGCCGGCCGCAGCGACAAGCGCCCCGTCACCGGAGCCGACGCCTGCAGCCGGATCCGGGGCGCCTGAACAACCCGCCCCCCCCGGGTCCGTAGGGATGCCCGAGCCTGCATCGGCCCCGGCCGACGCAGACCTGGAATTCAACGCATCGGCCACCGACGTCTCAAGCATCTTTGTTGCCGCGCCGCAAACACCCGGCACCGGCACGTTTGAGAGCATCATCCTGCGTGGCAGCCAACCCGACGACAACACGGACGAAGTCCGGGTGCTGCACCTGCCCAGCGAGGAACTGGCCGCGCTGGCCGCCGTCGCGGAAGCCGCGATGCGCGAGGACGAGCTGGAACTCGCAGATCCATCCCCGGCAGCCGAACCGTACGCCCTGGATGAGCCCGCACCGCAGGGGCTGAACGGACCCTCGCAGGAAGCCCCCGTGGAGACCTCGCCGGAAGCTGCCGGGCCCGCAGCACAACCTGAAACGGCGGCTGATGCCGCGACCCACGCCGCGGCCGACCCATTCACCACACCCGCGCCACAGCAGGTTTCCGGCCTGCCATCCTGGCTGCTCCCGGTTGCCTGCGTGGTGCTGACCCTGGCGCTCGTGGCGCAGATGGTCAATCACTGGCGTGACAACCTGGCCGCGGGACCACCGCGCCGGCCGATCACAGCGTTGTACACCACGCTGGGGATACCGCTGTCACCGCAATGGGACGTGTCGGACTACGAGGTGCGGCAGCTCGGCGCCCAGGCCGCGCAGTCCGGCGAGGACCTCGAAGTGCACGCCAGCATCCGCAACAAGAGCCGCCGCGCCCAGCCACTGCCGCTGCTGCGCGTGACACTGGAAGACCAGTTCGGCAACCGCGTCGCGGCGCGCGACCTCACGCCCGCCGAATACCTGGGCAAAGGGGTCGCCGGCGGCATGCTGGCGCCGTACGCGCAGGTGGAGGCCGTCGCGGCCTTCGTTGACCCCGGCCGCAATGCCGTGGGCTTCGAGCTCGATGCCTGCCTGAAGCTGCGCACAGGTCGCATCGTGTGTGCCAACGACCCGGCCAGGGCGGCGCCGTGATCCGCATCGGCCCCTACTCACTGCCCTCACGGGCGGTCCTTGCGCCCATGGCCGGTGTCACCGACCGGCCGTTCCGCATGCTGTGCCGCCGCCTGGGCGCGGGACTGGCCGCCTCCGAAATGCTCACCAGCGACACACGCCTGTGGCACACCGTCAAGTCGCGCCGCCGCATGGACCATACGGGCGAACCCGAACCGCGCGTGGTGCAGCTGGCCGGCGCCGATCCGGCGGTGATCGCCGAGGCTGCGCGCCGCAATGTCGAACTCGGTGCGCAGATCATCGACATCAACATGGGCTGCCCGGCGAAAAAAGTCTGTGGCCGCTCGTGCGGTTCGGCGCTGCTGCGCGATGAGCCGCTGGTCGGGGCCATACTCTCAGCCGTGGTCAACGCCGTGACCGTGCCCGTGACGCTGAAGATACGCACCGGCTGGGACCGCGAATCGATCAACGGTACGCGTATTGCCCGGCTCGCGGAAAGCCTGGGGGTTCAGGCGCTTGCAGTGCATGGCCGGACGCGCGCCGACAAGTACGAAGGTGAAGCCGAATACGACACCATCCGGGAGATCAAGTCCGCGGTGCGGATTCCGGTGTTTGCAAATGGTGACATTGATTCACCGCACAAGGCGCAGGCAGTGCTTGCGCACACCGGCGCCGACGCAGTGATGATCGGCCGCGCAGCCCACGGCGCACCGTGGGTTTTCCGGGATGTCAACTTTTTCCTCCAAGGCGGCATCAAGAGCACTGCTCTGGCAGGCTTCGAGGTGCGTGATATCATCCTGGAGCACCTCGCGTCTCTGTACGCCTTTTATGGTGAAGACCATGGCGTGCGGATCGCGCGCAAGCACCTCGGCTGGTACTGTGAGCGGCTTCCGGACTGCGCGGGAGCCCGCAAGCCTCTGCTGGCCGCAGACAATACAATCGAACAGTTCGAGCTCGTCCGCCGTCATTTCGACCGTTGGGCGCAGGCTCAGGCCGCCTGATCGCACAACGCACGGCGGCAACGTTGCGGGGAAGGGACATGGCGGCGAAGAAGAACGGGCGGGTCCACAGGCAATTCGCCCCCAGGTCCAGTGGCAGGGAGCTGCCCCTGCGCGCCCACACCGAGCGCGCGCTGAACGACTACCTGGCCAGCCTCAACGGCCACCCGCCGGCGCACCTGTACGACCTGGTGCTGCGCGAGGTCGAGGAACCCCTGCTGAAGGCCGTGCTCGACTACACCGAGGGCAACCAGGTGCGGGCGGCGGACATCCTGGGGATCAATCGCGGCACGCTGCGCAAGAAACTGCGGCTGCACGGAATCGCCGGCTGAGCCGGCACACGCCGCGCCTTGACAGGACGCCCGATGGCGCCGCGGCGGGGGAGTTTTCTCAATGAGCAGTATTCTCAAGCGGGCGCTGATTTCGGTGTCCGACAAAACCGGCGTCGTCGATCTCGCCCGGCAGCTCGCTGACCGTGGCATCGAACTGCTGTCCACCGGCGGCACTGCGCGCCTGCTGGCCGAAGCCGGCATCGCGGTGCGCGAGGTTGCGCAGCACACCGGCTTCCCCGAGATCATGGACGGCCGCGTCAAGACGCTGCATCCGAAAATCCACGGTGGCCTGCTCGGCCGCCGCGGCATCGACGACGCAGTCATGGCCGCCAACGGCATCCAGCCCATCGACCTGCTGGTGGTGAACCTTTACCCCTTCGCGCAGACCATCGCACGATCCGGCTGCACCCTGGATGAGGCCATCGAGAACATCGACATCGGCGGGCCGGCCATGCTGCGCGGCGCGGCCAAGAACCACGCGCACGTCGCGGTGGTGGTGGATCCGGCCGACTACGCGGCGCTGCTGGCGGAACTGGATTCCAATGGCGGTGCCACCACCACGGACCTGCGTAACCGCCTGGCCGCCAAGGCTTTTGCGCACACCGCGCAGTACGACACCATGGTGTCGTCCTACCTGCTGCGGCAGTATGACGTGGTGCCCGCGGTCTTCCCGCAGGCACTGCCGCTGGTGTTCGACAAGCTGCAGGACCTGCGCTACGGTGAAAATCCGCACCAGCGCGCGGCCTTCTACCGCGATCCGGCCGGCAACGGCGCCGGGGTCGCCGGTGCACGCGTGCTGCAGGGCAAGGACCTGTCCTTCAACAACATCGCAGATGCCGACACCGCCATCGAATGTGTGCGCCAGTTCCAGTGGCCCGCCTGCGTGATCGTCAAGCATGCCAACCCCTGCGGCGTGGCCGAAGCGCAGTCAGCCTCCATGGCGTATGAACAGGCCTACCGCACTGATCCAACCTCGGCCTTTGGCGGCATCATCGCCTTCAACCGCGAACTCGACGCCGGCACCGCGCGCCTGATCGTCTCGCGGCAGTTCGCGGAAGTCATCGCCGCTCCCGCGGTATCCACCGCCGCCGCCGCGGTGCTGGCGGAAAAGCCGGCGATCCGCGTGCTGGTGGTCGACTTCGCCGCCAGGGGTGGGCAGCTTGAGTACCGCAGCGTCACCGGCGGCCTGCTGGTGCAGACGCGCGATGTCGTGCCGCTGACCACCGCCGGTCTGAAGATCGTGACCCGGCGCGCACCCACCCAGGAGGAGCAGCGCGACCTGCTGTTCGCCTGGCGCGTATGCCACTACGTCAAGTCCAACGCCATCGTCTTCGCGCGTGACAGCGCCACCGTGGGTGTCGGCGCCGGACAGATGAGCCGTGTGTATTCCACTCGCATCGCCGCGATCAAGGCCGCGGACGAGAAAATCGCCACCGCCGGATGCGTCCTGGCCTCGGACGCCTTCTTCCCGTTCCGCGATGGCCTCGATGCAGCGGCCGAACACGGCGTGCGCGCGGTCATCCAGCCCGGCGGCTCCAAGCGCGATGACGATGTCATTGCCGCAGCCGACGAACACGGCATCGCCATGGTCTTCACCGGCGTCCGGCATTTCAGGCACTAATGAAAAAGATCCTCATCATCGGCGGCGGCGGGCGCGAGCACGCCCTTGCCTGGAAGTGCGCGCAGTCCGCGGACGTCGCCGAAGTCATAGTCGCCCCCGGCAATGCGGGCACGGCAGCGGAGCCGCGGGTGCGCAATGCCGCCGTTCAGCCTGAGGACATCCCGGGCCTCCTGGCGCTGGCGCAGCGCGAAGGCGTGACGCTCACCATCGTGGGCCCCGAGGCGCCGCTGGTCGCGGGCGTGGTCGATGCGTTCCAGGCGGCCGGCCTGCCCTGCTTCGGACCCACACGAGCGTGCGCGCGCCTGGAGGGCTCCAAGGCTTTCACCAAGGAATTCCTCAAGCGCCACAGAATCCCGACAGCCGCCTACGCCACTTTCACCCGCGCCACCTTCGACGAGGCCTTCGTGCGCGCGCAGCGTACCCCGGTGGTGGTCAAGGCCAGCGGCCTCGCGGCCGGCAAGGGCGTGATCATCGCGCAGAGCCACGATGAAGCCATCGCCACGGCGCGCCAGATGTTCGATGGCTTGTTCGGTGACGCCGGCGCCGAGGTCGTGATCGAGGAGTTCCTGCAGGGTGAGGAGGTCAGCTTCATCGTGATGGTGGACGGTGAGCATGTGCTGCCACTGGCCACCTCGCAGGACCACAAACGGCTGCAGGACGCCGACCGGGGCCCCAACACCGGCGGCATGGGCGCCTAC
>DAIDKA010000233.1 GCA_027451085.1 Gammaproteobacteria bacterium | reverse complement strand
CATCCGTCTGAGTGGCAGAAGCGATTCCGAAAGTTCACGCAGACCCAGGAATCACTGCTCAAGAGCGCGCTCGTAAAATAGGCCCGCAAGATGAGTGACTACCCGCACGACAGCTCTGCGAAGCTGGTCAAGATGGCGAATGACATCGGCAATTTCTTCCGGTCCGAGCCCGACAGGGAGGAAGCGATCGCCGGCATCGCCAGGCACATCAACGCTTACTGGACCCCGAGCATGCGCCGCAAAATGGCGGCCCACGGGGAGGCCGGCCTTGACGAGTTGCCGCGGGAGGCACTGCGGCGCCTGGCCGGACAAAGCCCGCCGACAGCGCCACCACCTGCCGGTGGAGTTGCCGCCGGCTGATCAGCGCAGCCAGCGTGGTGTCGGGGTGGCGCTCGGCGTCCGGCACAGCTGCTTGCCTCTGGTTCGACGCCGCCCCGCGGCATGGTGTGCGGTCCCGACAGGCTCGATGTCGATGGGGGCTTGTTTATAGTGTTTCGATAGTTCAGTATATACTGAACATTCGGAAATTACTAAATGTCACCATTGATTCAATCCTTCGTGGCTCATTTCGGCGAAATGGGCAGCCGCTGGGGCATCAACCGCACCGTGGGGCAGGTCTATGCATTGCTGTTTCTGACGGAACGACCCCTGAACGCCGAGGAACTGGCTGAGTCTCTGGGGGTGTCCCGATCCAACGTCAGCATCAGCCTGAAGGAGCTGGAGGGCTGGCAGCTGGTGCGGCTGACCCGCCAGCCCGGGGATCGCCGCGAGTATTACTCCAGCCTGGGCAGTGTCTGGGACATTTTCCGTGCCGTGGCGGCTGAGCGCAGGCGGCGGGAAGTTGAGCCCACCTTGTCCATGTTGCGGCAGGCCCAGCTGGAATCACCCGCGGATCCGGCGGACCGCCATGCGCAGCGTCGCATGGAGGAGATGTACGAACTTGCTGAACTGGCCAACGGCTGGTTCGATGAACTGCAGCGCCTGTCGCCTGAATCGTTGGTGCAGCTCATGAAGTTGGGCAGCAAGGTACAGAAGCTGCTGGTGCTCAAGGATCGCACGCTCGCGGTCCTGGCGCAGGGTGATGGGGTGGCACGATGACCTGGTATCCCGATGCCATCGGGCTGGCACGCGCCCAGTTCGCCTTCACGGTATCTTTCCATTTCATCTTCCCGGCCTTCTCCATCGGGCTCGCCAGCTTCCTGATGGTGCTGGAGGGGCTGTGGTTGAAGACGGGCAGTGGCCTGTACGCCAACCTGTACCGCTACTGGCTCAAGATCTTCGCGGTCGTGTTTGGCATGGGGGTGGTGTCCGGGCTGGTCATGTCCTATCAGTTCGGCACCAACTGGTCGGTGTTCGCCACCCGCGCCGGTCCGATAATCGGACCTCTGATGGCCTACGAGGTGCTCACGGCCTTCTTCCTGGAGGCAGGTTTCCTCGGCGTGATGCTGTTCGGGATCAGCAAGGTCGGTCCGCGGCTGCACTTCTTCGCCACCTGCATGGTCGCGCTGGGGACGCTCATCTCGGCCACCTGGATCCTGGCCGCCAACAGCTGGATGCAGACCCCGGCGGGATACGCCGTCAATGCCAGCGGCCAGTTCGTACCGGCCGGTTCGTGGTGGCCGATCATTTTCAATCCCAGCTTTCCGTACCGCCTGGTTCACACGGTCATCGCCGCATACCTGACGACGGCGCTCGTGGTCGGCGCGGTCGGCGCCTGGCATCTGCTGCAGGACGCAACCAATCCAGGCGCGCGGCGGATGTTCTCGATGGCCATGTGGATGGTGGCCGTGGCCGCGCCCATCCAGATCCTCGCCGGCGATGCCCACGGACTGAACACCCTGGCGCACCAGCCCGCCAAGGTACTGGCGATGGAGGGCGACTACCGGCCCAGCCCCGGTGGCGCGCCGCTGATCCTGTTCGGGCTGCCCAGCAATGTTGAGGCGCGGGTGCGTTACGAGGTCTCGATCCCCCACGCCGGTTCGCTCATCCTGCGGCATGATCCAACAGCGCCGCTGCCGGGCCTCACGGACTATGCCCGGGACCTGTGGCCGCCGGTTCCGATCGTATTCTGGTCTTTCCGGATCATGGTCGGGCTGGGGCTGGCCATGCTCGGACTGGGTGTCTGCAGCCTGGTGGCCCGGACCCGCGGCAGGCTGTACGACTCACGGTCGCTGCATCGCGCGGCGGTGCTGATGGCACCCGCAGGGTTCGCGGCCGTCCTGGCCGGCTGGGTCACGACTGAGGTCGGACGCCAGCCCTACACGGTGTACGGGTTGCTGGCCACGGCCGAGTCCCATTCGCCGCTGGCGGTGTCCGCCGTCGCAGCGTCACTGCTGGCCTTCGTGCTGGTTTACTTCAGTGTATTCGGCGCAGGTGCCTGGTACCTGCTGCGTCTCATGTCCAGCCCGCCCGGCCGTCATGAGCCGGAGCCGCCGCATGGACCGCAGCATGCCGCCGGCATCACGCCAGCCGCTGCCTTGGATGTCCCGGCTGTGCATGACGGGGTGGGGCGGTGATTACCGGCATCGACTACCCGGTCGCCTGGGCGGCGATCATTGCCTTCGCGGTCCTGGCCTATGTGGTCCTGGACGGTTTTGATCTGGGCATCGGCATCCTGTTCCCTTGCTTCAATCCCGGGCCGGAGCGCGATCAGGCCATGAACTGCGTTGCACCGGTCTGGGACGGCAACGAGACCTGGCTGGTGATGGGCGGCGGCGGGTTGCTGGCCGCGTTCCCCCTGGCCTACGCCATCATCCTGTCCGCAATGTATCCGCTGGTGATCGCAATGTTGCTGGGACTCGTGTTCCGCGGCGTGGCGTTCGAGTTCCGCTGGCGCGATGCGGGTCACCGGCCGGTGTGGGATGCGGCCTTCACGATGGGGTCCGTCATTGCCGCGCTGGCGCAGGGCACGATGCTCGGTGCCATCCTGCAGGGTATCAACGTGGAGCGGGGCGCTTATGCTGGCGGGCCGCTCGACTGGCTCACTCCATTCAGCCTGCTGACCGGTGTCGCGCTGACTGCTGGCTACGCTCTGCTGGGTGCGACCTGGCTGGTGGGCAAGACCGGGGACCGACTCCAGCAGCATGCCCGCCGCCTTGCGATCAGGGCAGCGGCTGCGACCCTGGCAGCGCTGGTCGCGGTCAGCGCGGCGACGCCGTTTCTGCACTTTGACTACTGGCGGAACTGGTTCGTGATGCCGAACGTGCTTCTGGCCGCCCAGGTGCCGCTGCTGGTCGCCGTCGTGGCGGTGCTGTTGTTCCGGGGTCTGCGCCAGGGCGCACACTGGCTGCCGTTCCTCGCCGCCCTTGCGCTGTTCCTGCTCGGGTTCGCCGGCCTTGGCATCAGTCTCTTCCCCTATATCGTGCCGCGCGCGGTCACGATCCAGGCTGCCGCGGCCCCGCTAGAGAGCCTGCGCTTCATGTTTTCCGGCGCCATATTCATCGTGCCCGTGATCCTGGCCTACACCGGCTGGTCCTACTGGGTGTTCCGGGGGAAGGTCGACGCCCACGGGTACCATCATTGATGGCGGTCCAGACCTCCATCTGGAAGCGCCTGCTGTGGCTTCTGGTCATCTGGGTGGCGGGAGTTGCCACCCTCGGACTCGTCGCCGGAGTCATCCGGTTCTGGCTGTCCGTTGTGCCCGCGCATTAAGCGCGGCGTGGACCACCCGGACCATGGCCAACGATCGGAATGCGCATCATCACTGTGGTGGAAGCGGCAGGGGTCGTTGCGCCTGTCTGCACACGCTGTCGTCCTAATGCAGGTAATGAGCGCCGCTGCCAAGCAAGCCGAGCAGTCCGACGATGATCAGATAGATTGAGACGATGTATCTCAGCAGGCGCGGCACCGCGAGGATCAGGATGCCTGCGATCAGCGACACGAGTGGTCCGACTGTCAGATGCAGATTCATGGAAGGCCTCCAAATTGAATGTGGTGGTCGAGTCTCAGGGGTGAGTGTCCGGCCGCCTTGCCGGTGCCGGAATCACCGCCGGAGTCACCGTGGCAGGTGCCGTCAGTGGTTTCCGTGCGGGCAGGAGCACCGGATGGCTCACCACGGCCCAGTGGCCCAAGAGTAGAAGGGCGAGAATAAACACGCACAGGACAGCCCGCGCGACGATCGGCGCCCGGCTCTGGACCTGGATCACACGCGGTCCGCCGACAGGGATCCATTGCGCCGTGATCCCGCGTCCCGAGCAGTGCGGCAGCAGGGTGATCAGCCTGGCAGCAACCGTGCCGCTGTCAGCAGGCGTCGCGGCATTCCTGGGAGGGCCGCAAATCAATCCTGCCAGGGCCCGGGAGGCTGCCTCATGCGGAAGCTGAGCGAGCCTGGCGGCCTCCTCCCAGGGGTCGATGTCCAGGCGTGCGAGAATCGAGAGCACCGTCACAGGCGTGCCGTCCGCGCCTTCTCGAACCGCCGCGTAGAGAAACGGATCAAAGCGGGATTCCAGGGCAGAAGTCGCAGTCATGAGCGTCGCCTCCGTCACCGCACCGTTGGTTTGAAACCGATCCGTCATTGGATGACGGACCTTGGAGAAAAATGCACGATCAGCCTGACCGCTCCGCTGCCGCCGGTCGGTGCGGTGTCACTCTTAGCATCCTGGGATCAGAGTGCGTGGAGCGGCGCTATTATCCGCATCTGCGGCGGGTCCCGATGGCGGACGGAGCCTCGGCCGACCGCCACCGTACATGCGCGGGTCGGATGTGTACGCTACCGTACAGACCGCTGCGCGGCGGATTCGCTTGAATGCACCCTTAGGATCGCCGCGCGGCTCAACAGACCATGTCAAAAATCCTGCTGCTGATTCATGCCGACTGCCAGCACGCTCATGGTGTTCAAGCGGCGCTCGTTTCCTCCGGCGACGGCACGCTGCGGGCCGAAGGGTGAGACCCTGCTCCGAGGAAGTGGGGCGTCTTGTGGCGGAAGGACAATCGGGATCAGGACTGGCCGATGTGATGGAGGCGCTGTTCGAAGAGAAGGAGCGTGCACAGGTCACGCTCAACTCCATCGGGGATGCGGTCATCTGCACCGACGTCTGCGGATGTGTGACCTATCTCAATGCGTTTGCCGAAAGCATGACCGGCTGGGCGCTCGGCGAGGCGGTCGGCCGTCCGTTCGAGGACGTGCTGCTAATCGCCGACGCGGCTACCCACGAGCGCGTGCCGAATCCAATTACGTTGGCAATCCTGGAGAACAGGACCGTAGGACTCACATCGAACTGCGTCCTGATCCGGCGCAATGGAACCGAGGTAGCGGTCGAGGATTCCGTCGCACCCATTCACGATCGCCGGGGACATGTGATCGGCGCCGTGATGGTGCTTCGCGATGTGAGCATAGCGCGTGCGTTGTCGCTGAAGCTCGTGCATCTGGCACAGCACGACAGTCTCACCGATCTGCCCAACAGGGGTGTGCTGGAGGACCGGCTGGCTCAGGCATTGGCGCTGGCTCGCCGCCACCAGCAGCGGCTGGCACTGTTGTTCGTGGACCTGGATCATTTCAAGAACATCAATGATTTCTTCGGGCACGCCGTCGGCGACGGCTTGCTGCGGTCGGTGGCAGAGAGGCTGCTTGCCTGCGTACGCAGTTCCGACACTGTCAGCCGGCTGGGCGGGGACGAATTCTTGATTCTGCTCTCCGAGGTGGCTTGTCCGGCGGATGCAGCCATCATCGCCGAAAAGATACTGCTTGCTTTGAGCCTGCCTCATCGAGTCGACCGGCGGGATCTGAATCTCAGCGCGAGCGTCGGAATCGTCACTTACCCCGATGATGGGATGGAGGCGCAGACGTTGCTGAAGCATGCGGATCTCGCCATGTACGGCGCCAAGGATACCGGGCGCAACACCTACCGGTTCTTCGAGCCGGATATGGGCGGGAACACGACCGATCGGCAAGTCCTCGAAAGCGGACTGCACCACGCCATCGAGCGCAACGAATTTGTATTGCACTACCAGCCGATCGTGGGCCTCGAGTCGGGGGAACTCACGGGGGTTGAGGCGCTCATCCGCTGGCGTCACCCGCAGCGCGGTCTCGTGCTGCCGGCACAGTTTGTGCCGATTGCAGAAGAATCCGGGTTCATCGTGGCGATCGGCAGGTGGGTTCTGCGTGAAGCCTGCCGCCAATTGCAGGTGTGGCGGGCCGCCGGTCTGCCGCGGGTGCGCGTCGCGGTCAACATTTCCACGGTGGAATTGCGCGATAAGGGTTTCGCGGAGAGCGTCGGCGGCATTCTGGAGGAGCATGGCCTTGCGCCTCAGGACCTGGAGCTCGAACTGACCGAGAGCTTCCTGATGCACGATTCGGACTCGACCGCTGCAGTGCTACGGTCCTTGAATGAACTCGGCGTACGTGTCGCGCTCGATGACTTTGGCACTGGCTACTCAAGCTTGAGCCATCTGAAGCGCTTTCCGATCGACACACTGAAGATCGATCAGTAGTTCGTGCGCAACGTTGCGATGGATGCCGCTGATGCCAGTATTGTCGGCGCCGTGATCAGCATGGGCAGAGGCCTGAAGATCCGGGTCGTTGCGGAGGGTGTGGAGACGCT
>DAIDKA010000232.1 GCA_027451085.1 Gammaproteobacteria bacterium | reverse complement strand
GGCGCACCAGGTCGCCGGGGCCCTTGGGCGCGATCAGCACCACGTCGAGGTCCTTGCGGGGCTTGATCAGGCCGAAGTGAACGTTGAAACCGTGGGCGAAGAGCAGGGTGGCGCCCTGCTTGAGCGCGCCTTCGACTTCGGCATACAGGGCTTCCTGCGCGAGATCCGGCACCAGCATGGCGATGAGGTCGGCGCCGACCACGGCCTTGGCGGGCTCGGCCACTTCCAGACCGTCCTTCTTCGCCTTCTTCCAGCTCGCGCCGGCCTTGCGTACGCCAACGACGACGTCGAAGCCGCTGTCCTTGAGGTTGAGGGCGTGCGCACGGCCCTGGCTGCCGTAACCGAGCACCGCGATACGCGCACCACGCAGCGCCTTCTTGTTCACGTCCTTCTGCGAATACAACTTCATCTAACAGCTCCCGTCATGAAAGCGCCACGACCATGCCGGCGCATAAAAAACCCCGCCACCGCCTCACTCGAAAACGTAAAGGCGCCGGAGCGGGGTCCTTGAATCTCACGGAATATAGCAAACACGGGCTTGATTGCCAAAATTCGCTAAGCTTGCAGGTCATCCTCCGCCTGCCGCGCTGAGTCCATCATGACCCCCGAAATCTCCGCAGCCGCCGATCTCACAGTCCATGGCCTTGCCGGCGAGGGGAGCGGCTTGCAGCTGCCGCTGTGGCTGGTCACTGAATCCTCACTGGATGCCTGGCTGGCAGGACAGCCGGCGGCGGCGGCGGCCTGGGTCAAGGCCCAGGGTTTTCAGGCCGAACGTCACCGCGTCATTCTGATACCCGGTCCTGATGGTGCCATTCTCGGTGCCGTTGCGGGTCTCGGTGCGCTGACATCAACCGATGACCTGACGCTGTGGCATGCCGCCGGGCTGGTGGACCGTCTGCCTGCAGGCCAGTGGCAGGTTGTGACCCCGCTGGCATCCACCGCTGCGACGCACTTCATGCTGGGCTGGCTCACCGGCAGCTACCGCTTCGACCGCTACCGGGCCGCGCCTGCGCCACGGGCCCGGCTGGTGGCGCTGCCGGGAGCAGACCTGTCTTATGTGCTGGCGGCCGCTGCTGCCACCAGCCTGGTGCGCGACCTCATCAACACTCCGGCCAACGACCTGGGACCGGCGGAGCTGGCGCACACGGCGCTGGACCTGGCGCAACGCTTTGGCGCGCGCTGCCACGTGATCGACGGCACGGCGGCGCTCGAAGCCCATGGTTATCCGCTGATCCGGGCCGTAGGCGGCGGCAGTCCGCGTCCCCCGGCGCTGGTGGACCTGCGCTGGGGTTCTCCCGGCGCGCCGCGCGTGACGCTGGTGGGCAAGGGCGTGTGCTTCGATACGGGTGGACTGGATCTGAAGCCCGGCAATGCGATGCTGCTGATGAAAAAAGACATGGGGGGTGCAGCCTGCGTCCTGGGTCTCGCATCGCTGCTGATGAGCCAGGAAGCGCCGATCCAGCTGCGAGTGCTGCTGCCCTGCGTGGAAAACAGCATCGACGGACTGTCATATCGTCCGGGTGACGTGCTGCGCTCGCGCAAGGGACTCACCGTGGAAATCGGCAATACCGATGCAGAAGGGCGCCTGGTGCTGGCCGATGCCCTGGCCGAAGCCGACACGGAACAGCCGGACCTGCTGATCGATCTCGCCACGCTGACCGGTGCCGCGCGCACGGCGCTCGGGCCGGAACTGCCCGCGGCCTATGCCAGGCGCGAGGCGCTGCTGGCGGAACTGCGGGCTGCAGGGGAGGCTGAGTGCGACCCCGTCTGGCCGATGCCGCTGTGGGCAGGTTATGACGACGAGTTCTCCAGCAAGGTGGCCGATATCGGCAACGTATCAGGCAGTGCCTTCGCGGGCTCCATTGTCGCGGCGCTGTTCCTCAGCCGCTTTGTGACTGCAACGCCCGAGTGGCTGCATATCGACCTGTACGCCTGGAATCCGCGTGAACGGCCGGGGCGTGCGGTGGGCGCGGAGGCACAGTGCGTGCGGGCGCTGTACCGCTTGATCCGGGCACGCTATGGCTGAACTGCCGGCGAAAAGCGGCTGCCGCAAGGCAGTAGACAAAGCCACAGCCGCGGGTGTGTTGGTGGAATACGTCACCGTATTACGGGGTCGCCAGGAGATCGCGGCCGATGTGGGTCGCAACAAAGAAGTTGTTCCAAGCCGTGGGTGCAGGTAAATTCCCCGCCGGGCTGGCCGCTTAGTGGATTTTCCCACTACTGCAGGCCTTCAACCCGCACTTGACTATTCAATAGACTTTTGGAGTAAAGCGGACTTGGCGCCTTCATCGACCAGCAATGGCGGAGGCGCACCAGAAAAGAACCTGCCGGCGCTCTTGGATGAGTCCGGCAAGAATCGGGTCCGCGGAAGGGCTTGCGTGCAGCACGAAACGTCGCTACGTTTTGAGGCCAGCTAGTCAGGCAACACGCCGGATCGAATCAGTCAACAGATTAACCATGGCTGCATACGCAAAACACGACGGTGCATTTTTCTCCCAGCGCGCGATCTTCCTGGTCGCGATCCTCCTGCTGCATGTCCTGCTCATCTGGCTGTTCAACTCGGGCCTGATATCCCGTGCTGTCAAGGTGATCGATCCGCCCATCGCGGTCGACATCATCCAGGAGCAGAAGAAGATCGACGCGCCGCCGCCGCCGCCGCCGCCGAAGATGGAGCATCCCCCGGTGGAAATCCCGCCGCCCGATGTCGTCATCAACGTGCCGGCCGCGGAGAACACCACGGCCATCCGTGAAACCACCACCCAGCACGTGGTGGCAGCGCCGCCGCCCCCGCCGCCCAGGCCGGACGTCCGCACCGCCGCCACCCTCGACATCCGCCATTCCCCGCCCACCGATGACTACTATCCGCCGACCTCCCGCCGCATGAATGAGACCGGCCGCGTGGTCGTGTCCATCTGCGCTGATGGCGGCGGCAAGGTCAGCGGCGAACCGAAGGTCGAAAAGACTTCAGGTTCCTCCCGGCTGGATGAGGCTGCGGTGCGCTGGGCGTCCCACGCCCGGCTGAACCCCTCGACCCTCAATGGCAAGCCGGTGCCTGGCTGCTCCGCGTTCGCCGTGGTGTTCAAGCTCACGGACTGATTTCAGGCCCCACGGATTCACTTCAACTCTCACAGGTTTATGAAGGTACCCGCGGGTACCCTGCAGAGATCACTTCGAGGAAATTATGGAAAACCAAGCTGCTGCCGCTTCTACCACCGCTCCTTACGGCCTGATGGCCCTGATCAACAACCATGACTGGCTGTCACATGGTGTGCTGATCGTGCTGGCCGTGATGTCCTTCTTCTCCTGGTACATCATGCTCACCAAGGTGTGGGACCAGTCCAAACTGTCGAAGTCCTACAAGGGCGTGGAAAAGTCCTTCTGGACCTCCCCGTCGCTGAAGGACGGCGTCGAAAAGCTGCCCAAGGGTGATGCCTTCCGCAGCATCGTCGAGGAGGGCCTGCGCGCCTCCGCCCACCACGAGGGCCGCCTGACGGACCGCATCGACCTGAACGAGTGGATCACCATGACGCTGCAGCGCTCGGTCGCCAACATCAACGGCACCCTGCAGTCCGGCCTGGGCTTCCTGGCCACCGTCGGTTCCACCGCGCCGTTCGTCGGCCTGTTCGGCACCGTCGTCGGCATCATCAAGGCCCTGATCGCCATCGGTCTGTCCGGCCAGCCGTCGATCGACAAGGTCGCCGGTCCCGTGGGTGAGGCCCTGATCATGACCGCCATCGGCCTCGTGGTCGCCGTGCCGGCCGTGCTGGGCTATAACTGGCTGGTGAGCCGCAACAAGGGTCTGCAGGAGAATCTGCGCAACTTCTCCTCCGACCTGCATGCTTACCTGGTCGGTGGCGCCCGCATGGCGACTGGTGCCGCTCCTGCCGCCGCCGCCCCGGCCGCGGTCCGAAAGTAAGACAGGCCCTGGCGCAAGCCAGGCGCTATATGCGCCCGGAAGTCAACACTCCGGGCGCTTTGGCAGGAAACTTTCATGTCAATGAATGTACAGCTGGAAGGCGAAGAAGCCGGCCTCAATTCGACCATCAACACGACCCCGCTGGTCGATGTGATGCTCGTGCTGCTGATCATCTTCCTGATCACCATCCCGGTCATCAACAAGCAGGTTCAGGTCAAGCTGCCGGACGCCGCGAATATTCCCTCGCAGATCAAGCCCGAAGACATCGTCATTGCGGTGGACAAAGACGGCAACATCTTCTGGAACAACGCGCCGGTGGCCAGTTCGACGGACCTGCTGGACCGGATCAAGTCGATTGCGGTGGAAAAGCCGCAGCCCATTGTCCAGATCCGCGCGGACCGCGACACCCTCTACCAGTACGTCGGCCGCGTGATGTACGCGATCCAGCGTGGTGGCGTGCTGAAGGTCGGCTTTATCACTGAGCCCCATAACAAGGGCGTGCCGACGAACTGAAGTTCGTCGCAGGAGAACTGAACCATGTCAATGTCCGTAGGGGATACCGGCGGCGAAGAGATGTGCGACATCAACACCACGCCGTTGATCGACGTGATGCTGGTGCTGCTGATCATGCTCATCCTGACGCTGCCCATCATGACCCATGCCGTGAAGCTGGACATGCCGAATCCGAATGCGCCGCCGCCGCCGCCGGACCAGCCCAAGCCGGAGATCATCGATCTCGAGATCTATTCCGACGGCACCATCGTGTGGAACGGCGAGACCATTCCGAACTACGCGACGCTGTATGCGGATTTCCAGCGTGAGGCCGTCAAGGACCCCCAGCCGGAAGTACACCTGCGTCCTGACCGCCGCGCCAGGTACGACGTGGTGGCCAAGGTCATGGCCGCGGCGCAGCGCAACAAGATGATCCATATTGGCTTTGTGAACACCGCCGAGTTCGGCGACTGAAGCGACGAAACATGATGAACAAGACAAGCAGATTCGCCATCGCCGCAGCTGTTGCGCTGGCGCTGGGCAGCGTGGTTTCCGGCTCTTTCGCCCCGGGCGTCGTGTCCGTCGCCACGGCCGCTGATGCGAAGCCCTCGGTCAGCCGCGAGGCGGGTCCGGACCTGGAAAAGGCGCAGAAGGACATTGCCGCGGGCAAGCTCGCCGATGCCATCGATGAACTCAACAAGGTTTCCGGCAACGCCAAGAAGAACGAGTACGACACGTTCGCGATGAACTCCATGTTCCTGCAGATCTACGCCAAGCAGGGCAAGCAGGCGGAGATGCTCAAGCCCCTGGAGTACCTCCTGGGCTCCAAGTACACCGCGCCGACGCAGATCCCGGTGTACACCGGCGCGCTGGCCGGTATCTACTATGAGCAGAAGAACTACGACCAGGCGATCGCCTACGGCGAGAAGTTCATCAAGGCGGGGTATCCGGACAAGAACGGCCAGACCCACCTCATGGTGCTTCAGTCCTACTACCTGAAGGGGGACTTCAAGACCGCGGGCAAGATGGCCGCGGACACCGTGGAAGGGCAGATCAAGAGCGGCGGGACTCCGTCGGAGCAGCTGCTGCTGCTGGGCCGCAGCTGCGCGGTGAAGCAGGACGACGAGGCGGGGATTTCCCGCTGGACCGACAGGCTCGTGGCCTACTATCCCAAGCCTGAGTACTGGCAGAACGTCCTGGACAGCCTGTACCGCACCAAGATGCCGGATCATTCCCTGCTGCAGGTCTACCGCCTGGCATACGACGTCGATGCCCTCAAGGAGGCCGGCACCTACACCGACATGGCGCAGCTGGCCCTGGATGCCGGCTCGCCCGGTGAGGCCGTCGAAGTGCTGCAGAAGGGCTTCGACACCAATGTCTTCACCCAGACCGCGGACAAGAACCGCAATCAGCACCTGCTGGATACGGCGAAGAAGCAGGCGGCCCAGGACCAGCCGAGCCTGCCCAAGTTCGAGGCCAGTGCGGCCAATGCG
>DAIDKA010000231.1 GCA_027451085.1 Gammaproteobacteria bacterium | reverse complement strand
GTTTTTCTTCTCCAGGTACGGGTTGTCGCTGCCGCGGAACTCCACGACCACCGGCGTGGCATACAGCTCGAAGCTCTTGCGGAATACGTTGGCGAGATAGCGCTGGTAGGCATCCGGCACCGCCGTCGGCTGACTGCCGTGGACGATGACGCGCGGTGGGTTGCGGCCGCCCTGGTGCGCATAGCGCAGCTTGATGCGCCGGCCCTTCACGATCGGCGGCTGGTGCGCCTGCATGGCGGCGGCAAGCGACCGGTTCAGCAGCGGGGTGGGCAGCTCACGCATGGCGGATTCATAGCCCCGCACCGCGGATTCGATGAGTTCGCCCACGCCCGTGCCATGCCGGGCGGAGATGAAGTGCAGCGGCGCGAACGGCACAAAATCGAGCTTCAACGCCAGCTGCCGCCGGATCTCCTCCCGTTGCTCCATGGGGATGCCATCCCACTTGTTGATGGCGATCAGCAGCGCCCGCCCACGCTGCAGGGCCAGGCCCAGCACGCTGGCATCCTGCTCCGCCACGGTGTCATGCGCGTCCAGCACCATGACCACCACGTGCGCCTCATCCATGGCCTGCATGGTCTTGGCGACGCTGACCTTCTCGATCGGGTCCTCGACCTTGGACTTGCGGCGCATGCCAGCGGTGTCGATCAGCACGAACTCATGCCCGTCACGCTCGAACGGCACCATGATGCTGTCGCGCGTGGTGCCCGGAACCTCGCTGGCGATGACGCGTTCCTCGCCGATCAAGCGGTTGACCAGCGTGGACTTGCCCACGTTCGGCCGGCCGATGATGGCGATATGGATGCCTTTGCGATCCTCCTCCACCCGCTCGGTGAAGTCGAAACCTGCCAGGACCTCGCCCATGAGTTCGCGTACGCCCTGGCCGTGGCTGGCGGCGATGGGGTGCGGCTCGCCCAGGGCGAGGGCGTGGAACTCGCTCAGTGCCACCTGGGAGTCCAGGCTTTCGATCTTGTTGACGGCGAGAATCAGCGGCTTGCCTGAGCGGCGCAGCTCGCGGGCGATGATCTCATCCGCAGGCGTGAGGCCGGCGCGGGCATCGACGATGAACACCAGTCGATCCGCCTCGGCCACCGCCCGCTCGGTCTGCTGGCGCATCTGCGCCTCGATTGCCGACGGGTTCTCGATCACAAGACCGCCGGTGTCGATCACCACGTAGGAACGCTCGCCCTGCTGGGCGTAGCCGTACTGCCGGTCACGCGTCACGCCCGGGACGTCCGCGACAATCGCGTCACGCGTCTTGGTCAGGACGTTGAACAGGGTCGACTTGCCGACATTCGGCCGGCCGACGAGTGCGACGATGGGCAGCACTTGGTGCAGGTCCTGCAGCGAGACCGTTACTTCTTGCGCTTCTTGGGCCGGGCCAGCGCCTTGGTGCGCCAGGCGCTGACGTCACCACGGTCGTTGATCAGCAGCACCAGGTCGCCCACCACCAGCGGCGGATTGGTGTAGCGCGCCTTGCCGGCGCGTTCACGCTCCACGAGCTTGCCGGTGGCCTTGTCCAGCCAGTGCACATAGCCCTTGTAGTCCGCCACCACGATGGTATTGCCGTACACCGCCGGGCCCGACAGGCCGCGGTGCTCCAGCTGCTTCTGCCGCCAGATCTCGGCACCGGTGCGGCCCTGCAGCGCCACCACGTCGCCGTCGGCCGTGGTCATGTACAGCACATCGTCGCCCAGCGCGAGGCCGCGGTAGCTGGAAGCGTCGTGCGACCACCAGGTCTGCCCGGAGTCCAGCTGCAGCATGGCCACCTTGCCCTGGAAACCGACGACATAAATGTCATTGCCCTCCACCTGGGCCACGGTATCGATGTCCACCAGGCGTTCCAGTTCCGTCTTGCCCTGCGGCAGCTGCAGCTGCTGCTCCCAGGCGCTGGAACCGTCGCTGAGGTTGGTGGCGACGACGCGGCCATTGTCGAAACCGGTGATCGCAACGTCGCCCGCCAGCACGGGGGAGGCGGTGCCACGCAGCGACAGCTTCGGCACCGTCTGCTGCTGCTGCCACAGCTCATGCCCGTCCGCAGGCGCCAGGCCGTGCAGTTTTCCGTCCACCGTGCGCACGACGACGATCTTCGGGGACACCGCCGGGGTGGAGAGGATCTCGGCAGCGACGTTCACCTGCCACAACTGCTTGCCGGTGGCCGGATCGAGGTCGACGACGTCACCGTCCGTGGAACCCGCCACCAGCTGGCCGCCGTTGACCGCCACACCCCCGCCCAGCGTCAGACGCGTATACGTCCGCCACAGGCGCTTGCCGGTTCTGACCTCAAACGCCGAGACATCACCTCGTTCACCGGCGGCGTAGACCACTCCACCCTGTGACGCGAGCTGTAGCCCGAGCCGCAGCGGCACCTTGGTGCCGCCGACCGATGCGGCCCATACGCGGCTGGCTTCGACGGTCTGGGTGAAGGCCGTGAGCGCGGCCGGCTGGTCCGGGTCCTTGTCCTTGGAACAGGCCGCGAGCAATACCAGCAGAGAAACGGCGAGAACGCGGCGCATCAGTTCACCTTGGGCAAGGGTTGGGAACCAGCGGATGCCGCGGCGGATGCCGCGGGCTCATCGGCCAGATCATTGATCTTCAGGTCGAGCGGGTCGTTCGCTGCCATCGCGGGGCCGGCGGCGGCGCGTGCCGCACGGTATTCACGCAGCGCATCGACCCGATCGTTCTTCGCGTAATAGGCATCGCCGCGGATCTCCGCAAAGCGCGCCTGGAAGCTGCCCTGGTCGGTGCTGCCCAGCGTGGCCAGCGCCGCATCCGGCTTGCCTTGCGCAATCTGCACCCGGGCCAGACGCTCGCGCGCCGCGGTCGCCAGTTCAGGGTCCTTGGAGTGCTCCATAACCGCGGTGAGATAGGCCGCGGCGCGGTCAAGCTGGCCGGTTTCCAGCAGTACGCGCGCGGCGGCCAGTTCGGCCTGGTCCGCATACGCACTGCCGGGCTGGTCCTTGACCAGCTGGTCGACCGCCTCCAGGCCACGGGTGTTGTTCGACCCGTCGAAGCTGTTCAGCACCTGCTGGTAGCGCTGGGCCGCGGCGAGGTCCGTGGCATCGCGCCGCGCCTGCCACCAGCGATAGCCGCCCACCGCCAGCGCACCGGCGGCGACGCCGATGACGATCCACGGGATGTTCTCCCGCAGCCAGGCCTTCACCTGGTCCAGCTGTTCCTGATCCGACAGATACTCGTCCACTGTTATCCCCTCCAGGGCTCTCCTGGATTCTTGTTCGTTCCGGGCGGCGCCCTATAAGGACTTCAGCCCGCCAGCAGGGCTTCGACCCTGGCCGGCAGCTCTGCCACCGGACATTCGCTCTGACCGCTTTCAGCACGCAAAGGTTTCACGGACACCACGCCGCGAGCCACTTCGTCCTCACCCAGGATCAGCGCCAGCGCCGCCCGGCTGCGATCAGCGCGACGGAACTGCGCCTTGAAGTTGCCGCCCCCCAGATTCAGCTCGAAACGCCGGTGCGGCAACGCGTCCCGCAGCGCTTCGACGATCCTGCAGCCCTCGACCTCCGCCCTGGGGCCGCTGACCACGACATAGGCGTCGGCGGCCGGCCCGGCGGTATCGGGCTGGTTCTGCCGCAGCAGCTCGACCACGCGCTCGATCCCCATGGCAAAGCCGATCGCCGGGGTGGCATCGCCACCCAGCTGGGCCACCAGGCCGTCGTAGCGTCCGCCGGAGCACACCGCATCCTGCGAACCCAGCGCATCCGTGATCCACTCGAACACGGTGCGGCTGTAGTAATCCAGGCCGCGCACCAGGCGCGGATTGACGACGTACGGAATGCCGCACGCGTCCAGCGTGGCGCGCAGCTGCGCAAAGTGCTCCTTCGACTCCAGGTCCAGGTAGTCCAGCAGCAGCGGCGCCCCCGCCACGACCTGCTGCATGTCCGGGTTCTTGCTGTCGAGGATGCGCAGCGGGTTGCCATGCAGGCGGCGGCGGCTGTCCTCGTCCAGGCGGCTGGCATGGCCCTCGAAGTACTCCAGCAGCTTCACGCGGTAGTCCCGACGCGACTCGGGCGTACCGAGCGAATTGATGTTGAGCTGCACCCGCGTGATGCCCAGATGTTTCCACAACCGCGCAGTAAGCGCGATCAGCTCCGCATCGACATCGGGACCGGCGAAGCCTATCGCCTCGACGTCGATCTGGTGGAACTGGCGGTAGCGGCCCTTCTGGGGTTTCTCGTGCCGGAACATGGGGCCGGTGAACCAGACCCGGTGACGCGCGCCGCGCAGCAGGCCGTTGGAGATCATGGCGCGCGCGATGCCGGCGGTGGCCTCGGGGCGCAGCGTCAGGCTGTCGCCGCTGCGGTCGGTGAAGGTGTACATCTCCTTCTCGACCACGTCGGTGTACTCGCCGATGGCGCGCTTGAACAGCTCCGTGTGCTCGACCACCGGCACTCGGATCTCCTCGTAGCCGTACGCGCCCAGCAGGCTGCGTGTGACGCCTTCGAGGCGCTGCCACAGCGGACTTTCGGCCGGCAGCACGTCATTCATGCCGCGGATGGCCTGGATCTGGCTCAAATCTGCTCTCCGTTGAGGTTCAACCCGCGGCGCCGGACGGGGCCGCGGGCAGCGACTGCGTCTGTGGCGAACCAGGATAGTCCGCCCGCAGGATCTTGCTGTACTTCTGCACGCCCTCGTCATCCCCCAGCTTGCGCGACGCCTGCACGCCCAGCAGGAGCAGGTCGGGGGTTGCCGGATGGGTGGTCATGAAGCGGTCCAGGCGCTCACGCGCTTCGAGCGCGCGCCCGTGCGCAAGGTCAAGGTCGCTGAGCTGGAACACCGCCTCCGCATCGTCAGGCTTCATCCCGAGGGCGCGGCGGAACGCACTGGCCGCCTCGTCGTCCCGGTGGACGGACCGCAGGCATACGCCCATGTTGGTGTAGGCGATCTGGGGGGTGCGATACATCGCATTGCGCGCCAGCTGCACGAACTTGGTCACCCCCTCGTCCACCCGTCCCTGCCGGCACAGATACCCGGCGTAGGTGTTGAGCTGTGCGGGATCATCGGGAGCCACGTGCATCGCGGTATGGAAGGACTCTTCAGCCTTCTTCTGCTCCCCGAGGCGCTCGTAGAACAGGCCGTAGACGCTGTAGACATTGGCGTTGGACGGGTCCTCCTTCAGGGCGCGATCCAGTTTCTCCTTGGCGCGCGGAAGGTTGCCCTCCTGCATGTAGGCCATGCCCAGCTGGATGTTGTCGGCCGCCGCATCCTTGAGCGCCCGCGCGCGCGCCAGGCGCGGATCCTCGGGCGCCAGGTTCGGATTCAGCGTCGGCGGACGCGTCGAGGTGCAGGCATTGAGCAGGGTCGCGGCGAGCAGCGCCACGGGCAGGATCAGACGTGCGTTCATGACAGCACCGCCGGTTGTACCGAAAGGCCGAAGGTCTTGTTGCCCAGCCGCACGGTGGTACGGTCAATGACCTTGCCTGCGAGCTGTCCGCAGGCGGCATCGATATCATCGCCGCGGGTGCGCCGGATGGTCGCCAGCACGCCGCCCTTGATGAGTTCGTCGCGGAAGCGGCGGATGGCCGCGTCGGTGGAACGCCGGTAGCGCGTGCCCGGAAACGGATTGAAGGGGATCAGGTTCAGCTTGGCCGGATGACCCCGCAGCAGCCGCACCAGCTCGCGGGCATGCGCCGGATGGTCATTGACGCCATCGAGCATGACGTACTCGAAGGTCACGCTGCGGCCGTTGCGCTCGTCGATGTAGTGCCAGCAGGCCGTGAGCAGTTCCGCGATCGGATGCCGTCGGTTGATCGGCACCAGTTCATTGCGCAGTTCGTCGTTGGGCGCATGCAGCGACACCGCCAGGGCGACATTGCTCTCCTCGGCCAGCTTGTAGATCTGCGGCACCAGGCCCGAGGTCGACAGCGTCACCCGCCGGCGCGACAGGTCGAAGCCGAAGTCGTCCAGGAAAATGGACAGCGCAGGCACCACGTTGCGGAAATTGGCCAGCGGTTCGCCCATGCCCATGAGCACGACGTTGCTGATGATGCGGCCCGTCTCAGGCACCACGGGCGCAGGCAGTTCCGACACCGGCTCGGATGGCTCGGACGGCTCATCCTCAGCGCGATCAGCTTCGCGGGCGGCCTCGCCGCCCACCTTCGCCGACAGTTCACGCGCCGCAAGCCACACCTGGCCGACGATTTCGGCAGTGGTGAGGTTGCGGTTGAAACCCTGCTGTGCGGTGGAGCAGAACGAACAATCGAGCGCGCAGCCCACCTGCGAGGATATGCACAGCGTGCCGCGGCCGCGTTCCGGGATGTAGACCATCTCAAACGCCTGGGAGGAGTCCGCCTGCAGCTTCCACTTGCGGGTGCCGTCCGCCGACACCTGCAGGGCGCTGATGCTCGGCACGCGTATTTGCGCGCGTTCGGCGAGTTGTGCGCGGAAATCCTTGGCGAGATCGGTCATTTCGCTGATGCGACCCTCCCCGCGCTTGTAGATCCAGTTCAGCAGCTGGCGTGCGCGGAACGGCTTGCTGCCCAGACCGGCAATGTAGTCCGTCAACTGCGGGCGCGTGAGGCCCAGCAGGTTCAGACGTTCATTGTCAGCCGCGGCGGACATGCGGACCCTTGAGACTGCGCGGTCTTCAGCGGGAGAAGATCTGCGTTTCGGCGAAGAAGTACGCGATCTCGTTGCGGGCATTCTCGACCGAGTCCGAGCCATGCACGGTGTTGGCCTCGATGCTCTCGGCGAGGTCCGCGCGGATGGTGCCCTTGTCGGCCTTCTTCGGGTCGGTGGCGCCCATGATCTCGCGGTTCTTGAGCACCGCGTTCTCGCCTTCCAGCACCTGTACCACCACGGGACCGGAGGTCATGTAGCTCACCAGGTCCTTGAAGAAGGGACGCTCACGGTGCACGGCGTAGAACCCCTCGGCCTCGCGTTGCGACAGAAACACCATGCGCGAAGCGACGATGCGCAGTCCGGCAGCCTCGAAGCGGCGATAGACCTCACCGACCAGGTTGCGTTTGACACCATCGGGCTTGACGATTGACAGGGTGCGTTCGAGCGCCATAGAAAAACTCCGTAAATTCATAATCTTGCCTGCAATCACGGGCAAGACGCCGGCGCGCAGGACCGCGCAGTCTAGCGCGTACGGAGGAACTTGGCTAAATTCGTTCTTTGGCGAAAAACGTGGTTTTCAGCGGGCCTGCCACCCCGGCCTATACGCTGAAGCTCTCGCCGCAGCCACACTCGCCCTTGATGTTGGGATTGCGGAAGCGGAACGCCTCGTTCAGTCCTTCCTTGACGAAGTCGACGACGGTGCCATTGACCATCGCCAGGCTGTCGGGATCCACGAAGACCTTCACCCCGTGATCCTCGAACACGACGTCAGTGGGGCGAGCGTCATCGGCATAATTCACAACGTAAGCGAAACCCGAGCAGCCAGTGCGCCGTACGCCCAGGCGCAACCCCAGACCCTTGCCGCGAGTGGCCAGGAAGGTCTGTACCCGGACAGCTGCTGATTCGGTGAGCGAAATAGCCATGTGTACTTGATTCTATGTCCAATCGGCCCCGGATCAAGTCCTCGCCCCATTTCGGGGCGTCCGCGCCAGAGCGGCCCGTAATGCGTCCTCCACCAGCAGCAACTGACCCAGCCTTTCCACCGGAGTTCCCAGCGCACGGGCCCAATCATGAGGAGTTCCCGGCATCAACGCGGCGCGGGAGCGCCCCACAAGCCGTCCGGTCACCCAGGCGGCCGCAGTCACAGTATGCGGACAACCGCGCGCCCGGAAACGTGCCCCGGTCACACTGTCCTGCTCGAATCTCAGGCTGATACGCACCCAGGTGTCGGCATTACTGTCGCCGGCCTCCCCGCGCGCAACCTCATCACCCCATTCCCCGTCATCCGGCCAGCCGCGTGCCGGGGACATGCCACGCACCTGCGCCAATGCCTGCCGCAGCTGCACCACGGCCGCATCCACCGCTTCGGGCGTGGTGAAGCGGCCGAAGCTGAACCGCAGTGAACTTCCGGCCTCGCGCGCGGTGAGACCAAGGGCGCGCAGCACCGCGCTGGGCTCGATCTGCGCCGAATCACAGGCGGCGCCGGCGGCCACGGCCACACCGGGCAGCGCCGCCACCAGGCTCTCGCCGTTCACATCGTCGAAGGTCAGGTTGAGGATATGCGGCACGCGCGGGGCCTGCCCGCCATTGATGCGCACGCCCTCGACACCTGCGAGCCCTGCCAGGAACCGGTGCGCAAGCTGCGTGATGCGCGCGGATTCGGCAAGCCGCGCTGCCCCGCTGAGTTCGCAGGCAAGCCCGAAGCCTGCGATCTGGTGGGTAGGCTGCGTGCCCGGCCGCAGCCCCCACTCC
>DAIDKA010000230.1 GCA_027451085.1 Gammaproteobacteria bacterium | reverse complement strand
GCGGACGGATGTTGCCCAGGTGGAAGGCGCCGCCATCCTCGCCGGTCACGTACCAGCCGCCCCAGCGGCTGGCTTCGCTGTCCTGTTCAGTGGTTTCGTGGGCGGCATCGCTGAAGACGACGTCCATGTCCTTGAGGTCGTAGGCGGACTCGAACATGAACACCGGCACGCCGCCACCGCTTTCAGCAAAGGAATCGTGGCAGGTGAGGCAGCGCAGGGCCTCACGGTCGAGATGCCACCGGTGGCTGGCCCGGTCCGGGCTGTTGACGGTGTTGAAGGAATAGAACACGGCGCCGCGGTCTGAATCCATGGTGGCGACCTCCATCAGGCCCGTGCCCTCGGCGCCGCCGTTGCCCTGCACGAAGCCGATGTAGGTGTCGTCATTGAAATAGACGGCGCGGGGGGTCTGTGGCGAGATGGCGTCGATCTGCAGGCTAGTCTTGGAGAACACCAGCACCTGAGAGTCGGGGTCGATGTCGAGGGCGGCCAGCAACGAGTCCAGGTAGCCGTGCGGCCCCCAGGTCAGCTTGACCTCGCCGCGCGCCATGCGCTCCTGGAGCTTGACTATCGGGTTGTGGACCGGCGCGTCCCCGTAGTGCATGAACGGGTAGTCCGTGTCGTACACCTGGACGACGGCTTCCATGCTGGCGGGGCCGGCCGGGGCCGCAGGGTCCGGGGGGGCCGCCAGCACCGTGGAGGTGCTCAGGCCGCCTGCCAGCGCGATGATCACCCCGGCATGCACCAGTCCGGCATGGAAAGTTTTATTGCCCATGGCACCATGCTGAAACTGCAGTATCCGGCGTTCAAGCCTGATGTTGCGAATTGCGACGCCAGTGTAGCTGATTGCACGGGATGCATCACGGCGTGATACGTTCCATCTGTACGGGCCCGGAACCTCCTGATGCTCAAGAAATCCGACTATGTGGCGCTGTCCGCCTTCCGCACCCAGCTGGCGCATTTCGCGCACTTCAGCGATCGTGCGGCGCGCGCCGCGGGCATAACCCCGACCCAGTACCTGCTGTTATTGCACCTGCGCGGCTTCAGGGAACGGGAATGGGCCAGCATCGGTGAACTGGCGCAGTGCCTGCGGGCGAGTCCCCACGGCACCGGGGCGCTGGTCACCCGCTGCGAGACCCTGGGGCTGGTCCGGCGGCAGCGCAATGAGCGCGATGCACGCCTGGTGGAAGTGCATCTGACCGGCAAGGGGCGGGAGCGTGTGGAACAGGTTGCGGCGCGCAACCACGGCGAGCTGCGCTCGCTGCGCAATGTATTCCGGGTAAGCAATATCAGCTGAGGTAACGGCATTATGTCCCTGCGAAGCATCATTTTTCCGGTCGTGGCAGCTGCTGCGGTGGCCTGTGTCCTGGCAGGGCCCGTCCGGGCCGCCGGCTACCAGGTGTGGGTCACCGATGAGAAAGGTGGCGATGTCACCATCATCGACGGCGGCAGCTTCAAGGTGCTGGGCACCCTGCCGGTGGGCAAGCGCCCGCGTGGCATCCATTCCAGCCCCGACGGCAGCAAGGTCTACGTGGCGCTGAGCGGTACGCCCATCGAGGGGCCACCGCAGCTCGACGCCCACGGCAATCCGATCTTCAACAACAAGGGCAAGGATGACGACGATGACGACAGCGTGGCGGCGGACAAATCCGCCGACGGCATCGGCATCATCGATGTCGCCCAGCGCAAGGAGATCGGCAAGATCAAGGTCGGTTCGGATCCAGAGGAGTTCGCGCTCAGTCCCGATGGCACCAAGCTCTACGTCTCCAATGAAGACGTCAAGACGGCCAGCATCGTGGACATCGCTTCACGCAAGCTGCAGCACATCATCCTGGTGGGGCAGGAGCCCGAGGGCGTGGCGGTGTCACCGGATGGCAACCAGATCTACATCACCTGCGAGACCAGTGGCGACATCCTGGTGGTGGATGCGCACACCTACAAGACGGTGGCGCATTTCAATGTGCCGCCACGTCCGCGCAGCGTGGATTTCCTGACCAACGAGGCAGTGGCATTCATTCCGTCGGAATCAGCGGGCCTGTTGAACGTGATCGACACCCGGGACCACACCGTGATCAAGGCAATCACGCTGCCGACAGGTTCACGGCCCATGCGTGTGCGGGTCAGCCCGGACAACAGCAAGGTCTACGTGAGCGACGGGCGCGCCGGCACCGTGTCAGTGCTCGACACCCACAGCTATGCGCTGCTGGACACCGTGAAGGTGGGCAAGCGGCCGTGGGGCATCATGCTGTCACCGGACGGCAAGTACCTGTTCTCGGCCAACGGGCCGTCGAACGATGTGTCGGTGGTCGAGCTTGCGAGCATGAAGGAGATCGCCAGGGTCAAGGCCGGCCAGAGCCCCTGGGGCGTGACCATCGTGCCGACGCACTAAAGGCTAAACAGGCAGGCCGCAAAATGTCCGTTTGAGGGGCGTGCGCGCCATGGATGGCGCGCTCCGAGCCACAGGGAAGTGGGTTTTGCGTCCCCGAAAACGGACTTTTGCGGAGTGCCTGTTGTCGTGTCAGCAAATTACGGGCTCCGCCTGCTCCTAATTACTGCCGATGATGAAGGGCTGCTCGACGACGATGCTGCGCGTATGCCCGTCCTCGTAGGCGCGCGCACGCACCACCGTCGGGCTGTCCAGCTTCAGCGGCTGGTCGTACACCGGGTCTGATTTGCCGGGCTCGCTGCCATCCAGTGTGTAGTGGATCCGGGCGCCCGGGTCCGGGCTGGTGAG
>DAIDKA010000229.1 GCA_027451085.1 Gammaproteobacteria bacterium | reverse complement strand
ATCGGCGCCCTGCTGGCGCCGCTCGTGACCGGCACCATCGGCGAGACGACCGGCTACCACTGGGGCTTCCTGTCCGCGGGCGTCGCCATGATCATCGGCCTGGTGCAGTACCGCGGCACCGGGCACTGGCTCGGCGACGCGGGCCTGGCCGCGCAGGCTTCGAGTCCGGCCGAGCGCCGCCGCTCCTGGCGCCTGCTCACCGCGGGCCTCGTGGCGCTCGGCGCGGTCACCCTCGCCGGCCTGCTGGGCATGATGCACCCGGACCCGGTGCAGCTGGCGAACGCCACCGGAGGTGCGATGGCGGCGCTGGCCGTGCTGTTCTTCGGCAAGGTGATCTTCTTCGGCGACCTGCGCGGACCGGAGAAAAAGCGTGTGGTCGTCATCGCGCTGTTCTTCATTTCCTCGGCGGTGTTCTGGGCCGGCTATGAACAGGCGGGGACCACGCTCAACCTGTTTGCGCGGGATGACACCAACCGCAGCTTCCTCGGCAGCTGGTTTCCGTCGGGCCAGCACCCGGTGAGCTGGTACCAGGCGCCGCAGGCCGTGTTCATACTGACCTTCGCACCCGTGTTCGCGTGGATCTGGACCCGCCTCGGGGCGCGCGGCCGCGACCCTTCCGCGGGCGCCAAGTTCGGCTTCGGACTCGTGCTGCTGGGCGTGAGTTTCGGGGTCATGCTGCTGGCCGCGCACATCGTCATCCGCAGCGGCGGCACGGTGCTGCCGTGGTGGCTGATCGGCGCGTACCTGCTGCAGACCCTGGGCGAGCTGTGCCTGAGCCCCATCGGGCTGTCAAATGTCACGGGCCTGGCCCCGTCGCGCTATGCGGGCCAGATGATGGGCACCTGGTACCTCGGCATTGCCATGGGCGACCTCGCGGCCGGCCTGATGGGCAGTGAGTCCGCGACCGTCACCGCCATGCACACGCAGTTCCTGCACATGATGCTGGCGGGTGTGGCGGCGGGCCTGGTCATGCTGGCGATCTCCCGCACCGTCTACCGCTGGATGACCGATACGGCAGCATGAGCCGTGTTGAGCGCCCGCAGCTTCAGGCAGCCGCGGTCCGTGCAGCGATCAGCCGGTTGATTTCCGGCACGCATGAGCCGCAGTTGGTGCCGGCACGCAGTTCGGCGCCGACCTCGGCGGCCGTTTCCAGCCCCTTGCTGCGGATGGCGTCGCAGATCGTGTTGCGGCCCACCCCGAAGCAGGAGCACACCACCGGACCGGTGTCGGCGCCCGTGCCGGCAAAGCCCGCCAGCAGCCGCATGCGCTCGCGGTCACCGATCTTCGCCCGCCCGAACTGACCGGCGAGCCAGTCGCGCGGCGGCAGCTGATCCTGCCGCGGGGAGATGAACATCACAGCCGCGATCCGGTCCTCCACCAGGCAGGCCGCGCGGTAGACGCCGGCCTCCTCGTCAGAGTAATCCAGGAAATCGGCCTGTGGCGAAGCCGCACCCAGGAGCCTGCGCACCCAGTCGACGCGGGGTGTGCGGCCACGACCGGCCATTTCGTAGCGCTGGCAGTGCGCGGCCCGCGCGCGCGCCCACCAGGTCACGTCGAGGTCCGGCAGTGGCTCGCGCGACAGCACGAAGGCGTGCCAGTCCACATGGAACGGTTCCACGCGCGCCGGCGTGTGTTTGAATTCGGGCTCCCCGGATACCGGGTCCACGACCGGGCTCACCAGCGCCCCGACGCGGGCGTCGGAGGCGAACTGCGCGTTCCAGTGCATGGGCACGAACAGGCTGCCGCGCGCGACCTCACCGCTGGTGCGGGCTCGCACCACCAGCGAGCCCCAGGGCGTGAATACGCGCACCAGCGAGTCGGCCGGCACCCCCGCGGCCAGCGCGTCCTCAGGGTGCAGGTCGGCAAAGGGTTGCGGCAGATGGCCCGACAGGCGCGCCGAACGGCCGGTGCGCGTCATGGTGTGCCACTGGTCGCGGATGCGGCCGGTGTTCAGGACCAGCGGGTACGCACCGCCGGGCAGATGCACCGGATCTCGGGGCACGGTGGGAACCAGCCGCGCGCGGCCATCGCGGTGCTGGAAGCAGCCATCACCGAACAGCCGCGGCGTGCCTTGGCCCCGGGCCCGCACCGGCCACTGCACGGGTTCGAGTCCGTCGTACTCAACCTGCGTCAGACCGGCGAGGCCGCCGAGATCAAACGCCGTGCCGAAGTGCGCCGCCGCCGCGGCCGACAACCGCGCATGCTCATCGAAGATCCCGGCCGGTGAGCTGAAATCAAACGCCCCCTCAAATCCCATGCGGCGCGCGACCTGGCAGATCTGCCACCAGTCCGGGCGGGCCTCTCCCGGCAGCGGCAGGAAGGCGCGCTGGCGCGACACCCGCCGTTCGGAATTGGTCACCGTGCCGTCTTTCTCGCCCCAGGAGGCGGCCGGCAGCAGCACGTGCGCGAACTGCGAGGTGTCGGTGGGCAGCACGCAGTCAGAGACCACGACCAGGGGACAGTTGCGCAGCGCCTCACGCACTGCATCGGCGTCCGGCATGCTGACCACCGGGTTGGTGGCCATGATCCACAGCGCCTTGATCCGGCCGGCGCGCACGGCCTCGAACAGGTCCACGGCCTTGAGACCGGCGTGTCCGGCGATGCGCGGCGCACCCCAGAACCGCCGCAGCCACTCGCCGTGCGCGGCGTTGTCGATTTCAAGATGCGCCGCGAGCTGGTTCGACAGGCCGCCGACCTCGCGCCCGCCCATCGCGTTGGGCTGGCCGGTGAGGGAGAACGGCCCCATGCCCGGCTGGCCGATGCGGCCCGTGGCCAGGTGGCAGTTGAGGATGGCGTTGACCTTGTCGGTCCCGGCCGAACTCTGGTTCACACCCTGAGAAAAGGCCGTGACGGTGCGCCGGGTCTGCGCGAACAGCTCGTAGAAGCGCAGCAGCGCGGCGGGCTGCAGGCCGCACGCGGCTGCGACAGCGGCGGGATCCGAGGCGCTGCGGTCCGCCTCGGCAAACGCCTCGGCGCCGCCGGCGGTGTGCGCCTCCAGGTACACGCGGTCCACCGCACCGGTGCGTTGCAGATGCGACAGCAGGCCGTTGAACAGCAGCACGTCGCTGCCGGCGCGCACCGGCAGGTGCAGGTCGGCCAGATCACAGGTGGAGGTGCGGCGCGGGTCGATCACCACCAGCTTGAGCTGCGGGCGCTGCGTGCGCGCGCGGACGATGCGCTGGTACAGGACCGGGTGGCACCAGGCCATGTTCGATCCCACCAGCACGATGAGGTCGGCAAGTTCCAGGTCCTCGTAGCAGCCCGGCACCACGTCGGCGCCAAAGGCGCGGCGGTGACCGGCGACGGCCGAAGACATGCACAGGCGGGAATTGGTGTCGATATTGGCCGTACCGATGAAGCCCTTCATCAGCTTGTTGGCGACGTAGTAGTCCTCCGTCAGGCACTGGCCGGAGACATAGAGCGCCACGGACTCAGGACCGTGCCGGCGGATGGCATCACTGAAGCCCTGCGCCACCCGCGCCAGCGCTTCATCCCAGCCCACGCGGCGGCCATCGACACTGGGGTGCAGCAGCCGGTCTTGCGGTCCCAGCGTCTCGGCCAGCGCCGCACCCTTGGAGCATAGCCGGCCCCGGTTGGCCGGGTGCGTTTCATCTCCCTGCACCTGGGGGCCGTCAACGCACTGGCTGACACGCACACCGCAACCCACGCCGCAGTAGGGGCAGGTGGTGGACACCGCCGCGTTCATCACCCCACCCCGCCGGTCTGTTCCTGCGGCGGCCCGAACAGCAGCTGGTCGCGCAAACCACGGACGCTCGAACCCTTGCGGATCAGGTCGAAGTACCAGGCGCCGTCGCGCGTGTCCCCGTACAGCACCGCGCCGCGCACCTTGTCACTCTGCAGCACCAGGCGCTTGTAGACACCACGCGCAGGATCGCGCAGCACCAGGGTTTCGGTGCCTTCCTCGTCCTGGAAATCGCCGACCGAGTACAGGTCGATGCCGGTGACCTTGAGCTGCGTGGCGCTGATGCTGCTGCGGTAGCTGCGCGCGCCGAAGCCCGCCAGGTGCGACGCGCACACCCGCGCCTGTTCCCACAGCGGCGCCACCAGCCCGAAGGTCTGGTTGCGGTGCTGCACGCACTCGCCCACCGCGTAGATGCACGGATCCCAGGTCTGCATTGTGTCGGTCACCAGAATGCCGCGTTCACAGCGCAGGCCGGCTGCCTGCGCCAGCGTGATGTTGGGCCGCACGCCCGCGGTCATGACCACGAGGTCCGCGGGAAGCTCCGTGCCATCGGCGAACTTCAGGCCGGTGGCGCGTTCCGTGCCCGTGACCGCCACCGTCCTGGTGGACAGCAGGAACTTCAGTCCGCGGCTCTCCAGCGACGCTTTCAGCAGCCCGCCTGCAGCTTCGTCCAGCTGGCGCTCCATCAGCCATTGCGACAGGTGCACCACGGTCACCTCCATGCCCTGGCGGACCAGGCCATTGGCGGCCTCCAGGCCCAGCAGCCCACCGCCGATCACCGCTGCGCGGCGATGCGTGCGCGCCGCCTCCAGCATGGTGTCGACATCCTTGAGGTCGCGGAAGGTGACGACGCCGGGCAGGTCACAGCCGGGGACCGGCAGCACCACGGCCGTGGATCCGGTGGCCAGCAGCAGCCGGTCGTACTGGACCGTGAGGCCACCCTGCGAGCTGACCGTACGACGACGGCGGTCGATGACAGTGACCGCATCGCCCATGTGCAGCATGACACCGTGATCCTGGTACCACTCCGGGGGGTTCAGGAGCAGTTCCTCGCGCTTCTTCTCACCCGCCAGCAGCGGGGACAGCATGATGCGGTTGTAGTTGCCGTGCGGCTCCGCGCCGAAGACCGTGATGTCATAGACGTCCGGTGCCTTCTGCACAAGCTCCTCCACCACACGCATGGCCGCCATGCCATTGCCCACCACCACCAGCCGGCGGCGGGCGGCCGCAGGGTGGGCCTCGGGCACCTGAACCCACACCTGCCCGTCGGCAAGGCGCACCGGCCAGGTGGCCACGCTCAGGGCTTCATCCTCCAGGCAGTGTCCCGTGCGCAGTCCGTAGTGGTGCTTGTAGACGGGCGAGGCCACCACCAGCTCGCCATTGAGATCGCCCACCAGGCCGCGTGACAGCACGTTGGCGCGGCTCGCAGGGTCGTGATTGCTCAGCGCAAAGATCTGCTCTGCCTCGTCCTTGCTGCCGCCACCGCCGCGCGCGGGGACACGGAACAGCGCGACCTGGCGGCCGGCCAGCAGCGCGCATACGCCTGTGCCGGGCAGGATGTCCTCGATGCGACAGGCGCGCCTGAAGCAGCCTTCCGCCATCGGCGTACTCATGGCGTCACCGCCTGCGCGCGCGGCCGGATCTGGTCGCGCTCCCGCTCGAACGCCACCCCGTCGTCCTCGGCGTCGCTGTTCACGAAATGCCGGAAACGGGCCAGCGTGAGCGGATCCTCGATGGCCTTCTTCCACTCACACTCGTAGCTGGCGATGACGGCGGCCATGTCTGCCTCCAGTTCCTCGCCAATCCGCAGGCTGTCCTCGCATACCACCTGCCTGAGGTAATCGAGCCCGCCCTCCAGGTTTTCGAGCCAGGAGGCGGTGCGCTGCAGGCGATCGGCGGTGCGGATGTAGAACATCAGCACACGGTCGATGTAGCGGATCAGCGTGGCGTCATCGAGATCGGTGGCAAACAGGTCGGCATGGCGCGGCTTGACGCCACCGTTACCGCAGACATAGAGGTTCCAGCCGCGCTCGGTGGCAATGACGCCGATGTCCTTGGCTCTCGCCTCTGCGCACTCGCGTGTGCAGCCGGACACGGCGAGCTTGATCTTGTGGGGCGCCCGCAGGCCGCGGTAGCGGTTTTCCAGGCGGATGGCCATGCCCACGCTGTCCTGCACGCCGTAGCGGCACCAGGTCGAACCGACACAGGACTTCACCGTGCGCATGGCCTTGCCGTAGGCATGGCCAGACTCGAAGCCGGCGTCGACCAGGTCGCGCCAGATCTGCGGCAGCTGGTGCACGCGCGCGCCGAATAGATCGATGCGCTGGCCACCCGTGATCTTGGTGTACAGGCCATAGCGCCTGGCCACGGTGCCGATGACGATCAGCTTCTCCGGCGTGATCTCGCCACCCGGGATGCGCGGCACCACGGAGTAGGTCCCGTCCTTCTGCATGTTGGCCAGGAAGTAATCGTTGGTGTCCTGGAGCGCCGCCAGGCCGCGACCGAGCACGAAGCCGTTCCAGCAGGAGGCCAGGATGGAGGCGACGGCTGGCTTGCAGATGTCACAGCCCAGGCCGCGGCCGTGGCGCGCCAGCAGATCCTCAAAGGACTCTATGCGGCCCACCTTCACCAGGTGGAACAGCTGCTGGCGCGAGAAAGGGAAGTGCTCGCAGACATTGTTGTCGACCTCCAGGCCCTTGCGCGCCAGCTCGGCCTTCAGGACCTGGGTGACCAGCGGCGCGCAGCCACCACAGGTGGTCGCCGCGCGAGTGCAGTCCTTGATCCCGGCCAGGGTGGTACAGCCACCCTCGATCGCCCGGCACAGATCGCCCTTGGTGACGTTGTTGCAGGAACAGAGGGTGGCCGTCTCCGGCAGGGCCGCAAGACCCGCCGCGGCTGGCCTCACCCCGTCACGCGGCGGCATCAGCAGGTCCTCGGGCGCCTCCGGCAACGGCATGTCGTTCAGCATCATCTGCTGCCATTCGCCAAAGCTGCCGGCATCGCCGACCAGCACGCCGCCGATCACGCGGCGGCCCTCGCTGTCGACCACCAGCTTTTTATAGACCTGCCGGCGTTCATCGATGAAGGCATAACTGCGCGCGCCGGGCGAGGCAGCGTGCGCATCACCCAGCGAGGCGACCTCCACCCCGAGCAGCTTGAGCTTGGTGCTCATGTCTGCGCCGGTGAACATCGGCAGCGGCCCGGAAGCCTCTGCGTCCAGTCGTGCCTGGATATGCGCCGCCGCCACCTGAGCCATGCGGTAACCCGGCGCCACCAGGCCGAAGGTACGCCCGTTCCACAGCGCGCACTCACCGATGGCGTAGATGTCCGGATCGGACGTGCGGCAGGTGTCATCGATTGCAATGCCGCCGCGCGGCCCCACGGCAAGGCCGCAGGCGCGCGCCAGGCCGTCACTGGGACGGATTCCGGCCGAGAACACAACGACGTCGGCAGGCAACGTGGTGCCGTCCGCGAATTCGAGCCGGTGGCGCGCACTCT
Organism: Gammaproteobacteria bacterium; assembly: GCA_027451085.1. Classification (GTDB taxonomy): domain Bacteria; phylum Pseudomonadota; class Gammaproteobacteria; order Steroidobacterales; family Steroidobacteraceae; genus DAIDKA01. The sequence continues at coordinate 5,847 of DAIDKA010000229.1, read as the reverse complement.
CGCCATCCCTGATCGCGCGAGTGCTTTTGGCCACGTGCACACGCACACCCAGATCCTCGATCCGCCGGCGCAGCAACGAGCCGCCCGGGTCATCCACCTGCAGCGCCATCAGGCGCGGCGCAAATTCCACCACATGGGTTTCCAGGCCCAGGTCCTTCAGCGCCTTGGCGGCCTCCAGGCCCAGCAGTCCACCGCCGATGACGACACCAACACGGGCGCCGCTGGCGCCGGCGCGAATGGCGTCCACATCCTCGATGGTGCGATAGGGGAAGCAGCCCGGGCGGTCCTTGCCGGGCACCTCCGGTACGAAGGCATAGGAGCCGGTGGCCAGGACCAGGGTGTCATAAGGCACGACACTGCGCGCGGTGCGCACCGTGTGCGCGCCGCGGTCGATGGCCAGAACCTCCTGTCCCAGGTGCAGTTGCACGTGGCTGCGCCTGAAAAAGCCCGGCGTGACCACGCTCAGGTCCTCAGGCGTTGCGCCGCTGAACAGGCTCGAAAGATGCACGCGGTCATAGGCCGCCCGCGGCTCGGCGCCGAACACCTGGGTATTGAAGTCGGGGCTGCCGGCCGGCAGCGCTTCCAGGAAACGCTGCCCCACCATGCCATTGCCCACCACGACCAGACGCTGCTTGCTGTTCATGCCTGCCTTTGGCCTGCTTCTGGCGAAAAAAAAGCCGCCGACTCTATGCACACCTTGGGGGGAATCAGGTGCACACAAAGCCGGCGGCGTTGCCGGTGCGGTCCCACAGTTGGATCCGCCTGTCATGCAATCACCATCCCCTGGATGGGCATGTGATCGCATGCGGTACTTGTTGCAACACACGTGCCAGCCGCGTATGGCTGACCGTTTCTCTGTGCTGGCAAGGAGTTAGACGTTCGCCGCTCAACCCCGGTGTGGCGGAACGACCTCACGTCGGGCTGGAATCGTGCGGAATCGCCGCCGGTGCACAATCCGTGTGCACCCGGTCATGCAGCCTGACGCCACAACCGCCCGGCCATGAGAAACCGCCAGCGCTGCCACGGCAGGAGGCGCCGCCCCTCGCGCACCGCCCGCTGCAATTGCGCGGTGTCGAAGCCTGCGCCCACCGCCAGCGCGCCAGCCATCCGGCCGCGCGCTAGCACCAGCTTGCAGTAGCCTGCCCGGCCCATGAAGCCCAGGGTGCGGTCATCCGGACCGAGCGCATCCTCGCTGACACGTCCGACGCTGAACACCGGCAGTCCGCACAGCACGGCGGACATGCCGGCGCCTGAACCCGTGTAGATGGCCTTCTCGCCGGCAATCACCGCCGCCACCGTCGCTGCCTGCTCCAGGGCCGGCCCTGCCATGCCATACACCGTGCCGCGATGTTCGGCACACTCGCCGATGGCGAAGATGTCCGGATCGGTGGTGCGCAGCTGATCATCGACGCGGATGCCGTTACCCACCGACAGCCCGGCCTGCAACGCCAGCTCCGTGCGGGGACGCGAGCCCGTCGCCAGCACGACGGTGTCGCAGAAGACGTCGTCGCCATTCATGAGCCGCAACCCGGCCACCCGCGTATCGCCGAACAGCCTGCGTACGCCGTCGCCGAGCACGACATGTATGCCCTCCTCCTCCAGCCGCCGTTGCAGCAGGGCTGCGGCGTGGCTGTCCAGCTGCCGCGGCATCAGGCGGGGCGCATGCTCTATGAGCGTCACTTGCGTGCGGTGACGACGCATGGCGCGTGCCACTTCAATTCCCGGCAGGCCGCCACCCAGTACCACCGTGCGGCGGCTGCGCGCGCGGCGGGCGATCAGACGCTGCGCATCGGCCAGGTCGCGAAACGGGTGGACGCCCTCCAGGTGCATGCCCGGCAGGCTGGGGTAGTGCAGGCGGGCACCGGTGGCAAGGATCAATTTCGAGTAGGGTTGCACGCGACCGTCAGCATCAGTGATGCAGTGACTGCCCCGCTCGATGGAACGCACCGCGCAGCCGTAGCGTCGACCCAGGGATGGCGCAACGGTCCGCTCAATGTCCCCGACCAACGCCTCGCGGGACAGCTCGCCCGCAAGGAAGGCGGACAGTCGTGAACGGTCGTAGGGTTCGCAAGGCTCTGCTCCGTAGAGCAGGCAGGGCACCTGTGGCAACAGCCTGGTGATTTCCGCCGCCGCCCGCACGCCGGCGGGGCCGCTGCCGGCAATGATGAGCGGCGCCATGCCACCTCGTGTTCAAAAAACCGCCGGCTCCATGCCCGCTCTCGAGGGGGGATATGAGATTGGGCATGAAGCCGGCGCCACTGCAGTTACAGTCATGTTGCAGTTACGGTTGCAATCCCGCTGCCGGATCACACAGCAGAGTATTTGCAACGAGCGTGCCACCACGCCCGTTGCAGCCATTCTTCAACAGCAGCAACGAGTTAGAACAGGACGCAGGGTCTTTGATTACGGCAATGGTGTTCCAGGCCGTGTCGCCATCGTGCACTGTCGCGCACCGGTGCACCGGCAACGTGCGGCGGCCCCGTTACGACGGGTCGGGCAGGCCCATGAGGTAAGCTTCGCCGGATGAACGCTGCGCCATTGACCGGCCGTACCATCGCCGTTCCCGAGACCCGGGAACTCGACCTGTTCGCCGCCTTGCTGGAGCGGCGCGGCGCCACGGTGCTGCGCTGCCCGCTGGTCGCAATCCGCGATGCCGAGGATCCGGCGCCAGTACTGCAGTTCGTGCGGCGTTTCAATGACGGGGCGTGCGATGACCTCATTCTGCTGACCGGCGAGGGCCTGCTGCGCATCCTGTCCTGCATCGAACAGCACGCGCCCGCGCTCAAGGACCCTTTCGTCGCCCGCCTGGGCCGGGTGCGCAAGATCACCCGCGGCCCCAAGCCGGCCCGCGCCTTGCGCAACCTGGGGCTGAAACCCGATCTCATCGCCGAGGCACCCACCACCGCCGGGGTGATCGAGACCCTCAAGCGGATCGGCGTTACATTGCAGGGCCACGTGTTCGGCGTGCAGTTGTACGGCGGCGAGCCCAACCGGCCGCTGGTGGAGTTCCTGCAATCAGTCGGCGCCGGCGTGATCACGGTGGCTCCCTACCGTTATGCGGACGCGGCGGATGATGAGGCCGTGCAGGCGCTGCTGACGAAACTCGGCAGCGGCGCCATCGACGCCATCGCCTTCACCAGCATGCAGCAGGTGAGGCGGCTGTTCGATGTCGGCGCCGACGCGGCGGCTGCGGCCCTCGCGCGCACGCAGGTCGCCGCGGTAGGGCCGCTGGTCGCCGCGGCCCTCGAAGCGCGCGGCGTCGCCGTGCGCGCCATGCCCGGGTCGAGCTACTTCCTCAAACCGCTGGCCAGCGCCCTCGAAGAGGCGCTCGGCGCAACATCCCTACAGGCGACAGAATCAACAAGATGAACACTCCACCATCCGCGCGCCAGCTGACAGTCCCCGCACTGCTGCTGTCGGTGGTCCTGGCCGCGCTGCTGGCCGCAGCCAACGCCTATCTCGGCCTGTTCGCCGGCATGACCATCGCCTCGGCCATTCCCTCGGCCGTGATCTCCATGGCGGTGCTGCGCGCATTCGGCGGCGGCGGCATCCTGGAGAACAACATCGTGCAGACCGGCGGTTCCGCCGGCGGCTCGGTGACCTCCGGCGTCATTTTCACGCTGCCGGCACTGCTGATCCTGGGCTTCTGGCACAGCTTCAATTACTGGTGGGTGTTCGCCATCGCCGCCCTGGGCGGCGTGCTCGGCGTGCTGTTCTCGGTGCCGCTGCGCCGCTCACTGATCATCGACCAGAAGCTGACGTTCCCGGAAGGCAGAGCGGCGGCCGAGGTGCTGCGCGCCGGTGAGAATCCGGCGGAGGGAGTGCGCATTCTTGGCGGCGCCGCCCTGGGCAGCGGCCTTGCCAAGCTGGCGGCCGGCAGCGGCCTGCGCCTGGTGCCGGACACGGCCTTCCTGGCCGGTCACCTGGGCCGGGCCGTCAGCTACCTCGGCAGCAATCTGTCGGCAGCGCTGCTGGGCGTGGGCTACATCGTCGGCTTCAACATCGGCACCGTGACGTTCGCCGGCAGCGTACTGTCGTGGAACGTCGTCATCCCGCTGTATTCAGCGCTGTTCATCAACCAGGACCCCGCGCTTGCACACTCCCTCGCAGGCATGGCCCCCGAGGACGCCGCAGGCGCCATCTGGTCGCACCAGATCCGCTACCTCGGCGTGGGTGCCATGGTGGTGGGCGGGATCTGGACCCTGATCCGGCTGCGCTCGTCGCTGGCCAGCGGGGTCAGAAGCGGTCTTGCAGCCGCGCGCGCCGGCGCCGGTGCGTTGCTGCCGGAGCACGAGCGCGACCTGCCCATGCACTGGATCCTGGCCGGAACCGTGCTGTTCACCGTACCGCTGTGGCTGCTGTCGCAGAACATCGTCGACAGCTGGAGTGTGAGCGTGGTGATGACGCTGATCATGGTCGTCGCCGGCTTCGTGTTCTGCTCCGTGTCCGCGTACCTGGCCGGCCTGGTGGGCTCTTCCAACAACCCGGTGTCCGGCATTTCCATCTCCACCACGCTGTTCGCGGCCGTGGTGCTGGCGCTGATGCTGGGCCGGCATTCGCTGGTTGGCCCGGTGGCCACGGTGCTCGTGGGCGCAGTGGTGTGCTGCGCTGCCTGTGTCGCCGGCGACAACCTCCAGGACCTCAAGGCCGGCATGATGGTGGGCGCGACGCCGTGGAAGCAGCAGATGATGCTTGCCGTCGGCTCCATCGTCTGCGCCGTGGTGATGGCCCCGGTGCTGAACCTGCTGCTGGCCGCCTACGGCATCGGCGTGCCGACGCCAGGACATCCACATCCGCTGATCGCACCCCAGGCCACCTTGATGGCGTCGGTGGCGAAGGGCATCTTCGGCGGGTCACTGCCCTGGAACATGGTGATTGCGGGCGGCGTGATCGCGGTCTGCATCATCATCCTGGACGAAGTCCTGCGCGTGCGCGGGTCCACGTTCCGCACCCCGGTGATGGGCGCGGCCTGCGGCATCTACCTGCCCATCGATGTGACCATGCCGATCTTCCTGGGCGGCCTGCTCACCCTGCTGGTGGAGCGGGTCATCCACCGGCGTGCCGGCCGCGAGTTGTCGGCTGAGGAAGTCGAGCGCCTGAGCCGCAGGGGCACGCTGTTCTCCGCCGGGCTGATCTCCGGCGAAGCCCTCGTGGGCATCGTGATCGCCATTCCCATCGTGATCACCGGCAGGGCGGACGTGCTGGCGCTGCCCGGCTCGCTGCAATTCGGGCAATGGCTGGGCGTGCTCATCCTGGCGCTGCTTGGCTGGTGGCTGTGCCGCACCGCGCTCACCGACGGCGCGCGCGGGAATAAACCTCGAAACGCCCCCGGGAGCCGATGAAGCACGAACCCACCCAGCCGGTGATGCTGACCAGCAGCGCCGTGAAGAACGCCGCGTGGAAACCTGCGACATGGAAGCCGGCCAGGAGGTAGGCCGTAAGCCCCACCATGCCGGCGTTCACCACCAGCAGGAACAGCCCCAGGGTGAGTATGGTGAGCGGCAGCGTCAGCACAATGGCGACGGGCCGCACCACGGCGTTGAGCACGCCCAGCAGCAGTCCTGCGAGCACCAGCGTGTCCGCGTTGTCGATGCGGATGCCGTGCACCCAGCGCGTCGCCAGCCACAGCCCGAGCATCGACAGAGCGGCACGGAACAGGAATCCGACCATCACAACCTCCTGCCGACGTTACGTTCCACCAGCACCTTGAGCCGCGGCAGCGCACGCTCCCAACCGGTGCGCACCTTGAGATACAACGGATCCCAGTGGTTATCAACGGGATAACCGGAACCCAGCAGTCGCACCATCGTCACCAGGCCCGACGAATCATCGAGCATGAAGTCCTCG
>DAIDKA010000228.1 GCA_027451085.1 Gammaproteobacteria bacterium | reverse complement strand
AGGACGTGCACGCGGTCGGGCCGGATGTGGTCCAGCAGGCGCTGGTAGTGCGTCACCAGCACGAACGCGCGCTGCGGCGAGCGCAGCGTGTTGACCCCGGTGGACACCACCTTGAGGGCGTCGATGTCGAGCCCCGAGTCGGTTTCATCCAGCACGGCGAGCTTCGGCTCCAGCACCAGCATCTGCAGGATCTCGTTGCGCTTCTTTTCACCGCCGGAGAACCCTTCGTTCACGCCGCGGGAGAGGAAGCTCTCCGGCATCTGCATCAGTTTCATCTTTTCGCGCACCAGCTCCAGGAACTCGAAGGCGTCAACCTCCGGCAATCCCTTGCGGGCGCGCGCCGCGTTGAGCGCCGCCTTCAGCAGGTAGACGTTGTTCACGCCGGGGATTTCCACCGGGTACTGGAACCCCAGGAACAGGCCGCTGCGGGCGCGCTCCTCGGGGGGCAGGCCCAGCAGGTCCTGGCCGTCATAGATCGCCTTGCCCCGCGTGACGGTGTAGCCGGGGCGGCCGGCCAGGACGTAGGACAGCGTGCTCTTGCCCGAACCGTTGGGGCCCATGATGGCGTGTACTTCCCCGGTGGGGACGGTGAGGCTCAGGCCCTTGAGCACCGGCGTGTCGCCGACGCTGACGTGGAGGTCTTCGATGTTCAGCATGTGATGTTCCGGAAAAAACTTGTGGAAGCGTGGCAACGGGCAGCAGGCCCTAGCCGACGGCGCCCTCCAGGCTTACGGCGAGCAGGTTCTGCGCCTCGACCGCGAATTCCATGGGCAGTTCCTTGAATACGGACTTGCAGAAGCCGCTGACGATCATGTTCACCGAGTCCTCGGTGGAGATGCCGCGCTGCTGACAGTAGAACAGCTGATCCTCGCTGATCTTGGAGGTCGAGGCTTCGTGCTCCACCGTGGCGGTGGGGTTCTTGACCTCCACGTAAGGGAAGGTGTGCGCGCCGCAGTCGCCGCCCATCAGGAGCGAGTCGCACTGGGTGAAATTGCGCGCCCCGTGGGCGGAGGGGAGGATCTTGACCAGGCCGCGGTAGGAGTTCTGGCCGTGACCCGCGGAGATCCCCTTGGAGACGATGGTGCTGCGGGTGTTGGGCCCGATGTGGATCATCTTGGTGCCCGTGTCGGCCTGCTGGCGGTTGTTCACGGTGGCCACCGAGTAGAATTCGCCGATGGAGCCCTCACCGCGCAGCACGCAGCTGGGGTATTTCCAGGTGATCGCCGAGCCGGTCTCGACCTGGGTCCAGGAGATGTGCGCGTTGCGGCCGCGGCATTCGCCGCGCTTGGTGACGAAGTTGTAGATGCCGCCGACGCCGTTCGCATCCCCCGGGTACCAGTTCTGCACCGTGGAGTACTTGATGTAGGCGTCGTCCATCGCCACGAGTTCCACCACCGCGGCGTGCAACTGGTTCTCGTCGCGCATGGGCGCGGTGCAGCCTTCGAGATAGCTCACCTGCGACCCGGCCTCCGCGATGATCAGCGTGCGCTCGAACTGGCCGGTTTTGGCAGCGTTGATGCGGAAGTAGGTCGACAGCTCCATCGGGCAGCGCACCCCCGGGGGGATGTACACGAAGGAGCCGTCGGAGAACACCGCGGAGTTCAGCGTGGCGAAGAAGTTGTCGGAGTAGGGCACGACGCTGCCCAGGTACTGCTCGATCAGCGCCGGATGGGTGCGCACCGCCTCAGAGAAGGAGCAGAACACCACCCCGGCCGCGGCCAGCTTGTGCTTGAAGGTGGTGGCGACCGAGACGCTGTCGAACACCGCGTCCACGGCAACCCCGGCCAGGCGCGCGCGCTCGTGCAGCGGCACGCCCAGCTTGGCGTAGGTCTCCAGGAGTTTCGGGTCCACCTCGTCCAGGCTTTTCGGCCCGTCCTTGGCCTTGGGCGCGGAATAATAGGAGATCGCCTGGTAGTCGATGGTGGGGTAATGGGCGTGCGGCCAGTGTGGCTCCTTCATCGTGAACCAGTGGCGCAGCGCCTTCAGTCGCCATTGCGTCAGGAACTCAGGTTCTCCCTTTTTGCGGGAGATGAGGCGCACGAGGTCCTCGTCCAGGCCGGGCGGGACGGTTTCGGACTCGATGTCGGTCACGAAGCCGTGCTGGTACTGGCGTCCGACCAGTCGTTCCAGTTGGGTGGTTTCAGTCATGGATTGCGTACTTCATGTTCGAGGGGTTGTCGTGGCGGGTTGGCGGGCGGTGGCCGCGAGAGCTGCGGCAGGCCGGCCAGTTCGGCCAGGGAGACATCGGACAGCGCCCGGCGCATGGCGAGGTTCAGCCGCTGCCATACGCGGCTGACACGGCAGTTATGTTCGATGCTGCACTGGCCTGCGCCTGCGGCGCAGTCGGTGAGGGCGATCGGTCCCTCCAGGGCGTCCACCACCGCGGCCAGGCTGATCTGAGCCGGCGGGCGCGCGAGCTGGTAGCCACCGTGCAGGCCGCGGGTGGAACTCAGCAGCCCCGCCTTGTGCAACTGCTTGAGCAGCTTGCTGACGGTGGGCCCGGCAATGCGCGTGCGCTCAGCCAGGGCCGCGGCGGTGCGCACCTGGTCCGGTTGCTCGGCCAGGGTGGCCAGCACCACCGTGGCGTAGTCGGTCAGCTTGCTGATGCGGAGCATGATGGGGGTGTCCCGGAAATGTAGTACTATTTTAGTACTGATTGACCCTGAAACCAAGTCTGCACCGCCAGGTCCAAGCCCGAAGCCGCAGACCTGCATTTGCTATCCTACGCAACCTGATTTGACGTAGACCCGAGGGGCTCGACGATGAACCTGACCGACCTGGAAAAAGTGGCCCATGCGATGGTGGCGAAGGGCAAGGGCCTGCTTGCCGCGGACGAAAGCTCCAGCACCATCAAAAAGCGCTTCGACGGCATCAAGATCGAGTCCACCGAGGACAACCGCCGCACATATCGCGACATGCTGCTGACCGCCGCGGGCGCGCAGCAGTGGGTGAGCGGTGTCATCCTGTACGATGAGACCATCCGGCAGAAATCCTTGAGCGGCGTGCCGTTTCCGGAAGTTCTGGCCAAGGCCGGCATCATTCCCGGGATCAAAGTGGACCTCGGCGCCAAGCCGCTGGCCGGCTTCCCGGGCGAGACCATCACCGAGGGCCTCGACGGGCTGCGCGAGCGCCTGGCCGAGTACTACAAGCTGGGGGCGCGCTTCGCCAAGTGGCGCGCGGTGATCGACATCGCCGACGGCATCCCCGGCGCCTTCGCCATCGAGTCCAATGCGCAGGCCCTGGCGCGCTATGCCGCGCTGTGCCAGGAGCAGCAGATAGTCCCGATCGTGGAGCCGGAGGTCCTGATGGACGGCGGCCATTCCATCGAGCGCTGCGAGGCGGTCACCGGCGAGGTGCTCCAGGTCGTGTTCGATCAGCTGCACAAGCACCGCATCCACCTGGAAGGCATGGTGCTCAAGCCCAACATGGTGATCTCCGGGAAAAAGGCCACCGACCGCGCCTCCCCGGAGCAGGTTGCCGCGGCCACGGTGCGCACCCTGAAGCGCCACGTGCCATCAGCCGTGCCGGGCATCGCGTTCCTGTCCGGCGGCCAGTCCTCGCAGGAGGCCACATTGCACCTGTCGCTGATGAACCGGATCGGCGGCCTGCCTTGGGCGCTGACGTTCAGCTATGGCCGTGCGCTGCAGGACACTGCGCTCAAGAGCTGGTCCGGGTCGAAAGAAGGCTATGCCCAGGGCCAGAAGGAGTACCTGAAGCGCGCCCGCCTCAACGGTCTTGCGAGCACCGGCCAGTACACCGCCGCGCTCGAAAACCAGGCCGCCTGAGGCAAGCGGACCGCGTGGACGAGATACAAAGGCCCCTTGAAGCCGGGGAGGCCGGGGGCGACGGGCCTGTGGTGGAGGTGCGCGACGTGCACTATTCCGTGCACGGCCGTGTCATCTTCAAGGGCCTGACCCTGAGTGCTGCGAAGGGGAAGATCACGGCCGTCATGGGCCCGAGCGGCACGGGCAAGACCACGCTGCTGCGGCTGATGACGGCCCAGATCGAGGCCGATGCGGGCGTGATCAACGTCTTCGGCCGGGACGTGGCACAGATGGGCTCGCAGGATGTTTTTGCAATGCGCCGGCGCATGGGCATGCTGTTCCAGAACAGCGCGCTGCTGTCCGACCTCGACGTGTTCGAGAACGTCGCTTTTCCGCTGCGCGAGCACACGGACCTCACCGAGCCACTGATCCGCAACCTGGTGCTGTCGAAGCTGAACGCCGTCGGCCTGCGCGGCGCGGCCGAGCTGATGCCGACGGAACTGTCCGGCGGAATGTCGCGGCGCGTGGCCCTGGCGCGTGCCGTGGTCATGGACCCCGAGGTGCTGATCTATGACGAGCCTTTCGTGGGGCTTGACCCCATTGCCCTGGGGATGATCCTGCGGCTCATCCAGCAGCTCAACCAGGCATTGGGGATCACCAGCATCGTGGTGTCGCACGATGTCGCGGAACTCGCCAGCATCGCCCACCACAGCTATCTGATGGCCGATGGCCGGATCGTGGCCGCCGGCACGCCGGCGGAGCTCGCACGCAGTGACTCTCCCATCGTGAGCCAGTTCATGAGCGGCAAGCCCGATGGCCCGGTGCCGTTCCATTATCCGGCGCCGGACATCGTCACCCAGCTGCTGGCCGGGGAGGGCGCATGAACGGGGTGCTGAGTTTCAGCCTTGTGGCGGAGGCCCTGGCCCGGCTGGGTCGGATGACGCTGTTCCTGTTGCAGCTGCTCGTGCAGTGCGCGCGCGCGCTGGCCCGCCCGAACCTGGTGGTGGCCCAGATCTACAACGCCGGCGGCCGCTCGCTCGTGATCATCATGCTGTCGGGCCTGTTCACCGGCATGGTGCTGGCGCTGCTGGGCTTCAACCTGCTGCAGCGTTTCGGTTCGCAGGAGGCGCTGGGTTTTGCCGCAGCCCTGGCGCTGATCAAGGAGCTGGGCCCGGTGCTGACCGCGCTGCTGTTCGCAGGCCGCGCCGGCACGGCGCTGACCTCCGAAATCGGCCTGATGAACGCCACCGACCAGCTGACCGCCATGAAGATGATGGCGGTGGACCCGCTGCGTTACGTTGCGGCGCCGCGCTTCCTCGGCGGCGTGATCGCCATGCCGCTCCTGACGGCGATCTTCGATGCCGTCGGCCTGTTCGGTGCCCATACCATCGGCGTGCGCATGATGGGTGTGGACAACGGTTCATTCTGGTCGCAGATGCAGGCCTCCGTGGGTCTGAACGACGTGATGGAAGGCGTCACCAAGAGCCTGGTGTTCGGCTTCGTCTGCAGCCTGATCGCCGTGTACGAGGGCTATCACGCAGAACCCACCGCCGAGGGGGTTGGCCTCGCCACCACCCGCACCGTCGTCGCCTCCTCGGTGCTGATCCTGCTGCTGGACTACATGCTGATCGCCGCCTTCCTGTAGGAAATTTTTGTATGAAGTCGAACCGAAGCCTCGAAATCGGAACCGGATTGTTCGTGGTGCTGGGATTTGCCGCACTGCTGTTCCTGACCACGCAGCTGCCCTCCAGCGGCCTGAAGCTGGGCAAGGCGCGGCCCGGCTATCACGTCACCGCGGCCTTTGATAATGTGGGCGACCTCAAGGTCGGCTCCCCGGTCACCATGGCCGGCGTGAACCTCGGTGTGGTCGATGGCATCAAGATCGACTGGAACACCTACAAGGCCGTGGTCAGCATGACCATCGATCCGCAGTACAACAAGATTCCGGATGACAGCGATGCCAGCATCCAGACCCAGGGTCTTCTGGGTGGCAAGTACATCGGTATCGGCGCTGGCGGTTCCGAGACCTATCTGAAGGAAGGCAGCCAGATCACCTTCACGCAGTCGGCCATCGTGCTCGAGAACCTCGTCAACAAGCTGTTCGCCAGCATGGCCAGCAAGCCGGCGGACTCCGGCAGTTCCGCTGCCCCCGCCGCCTCGGCTCCGGCCCCGAAGAAGTAGGCCGGAAAAGTTTCAGGAGACAGACATGACCTCGCACAACACTCTTGCAAGGCGCGGCCCGCGCATGGCTGCCGCCGTGGTGGCGGCGCTGCTTGCGGTGGCCGCCGGCGGCTTTTCCGAGGTCCGCGCCGCGGACGCTCCCGCTCCGGCCATCAATGCAAACAGTGATCCGGCACAACTGGTGCAGAGCGTCGCCGGGGCCATCTTCAAGGAACTGAGCGAGCATCGTGCCGAGTACAAGGGCGATCCGGCCAAGGTGAAGGACCTGGCCAACCGCTATCTGCTGCCGTACTTTGATACGCAGTACGCCGCCCAGCTGGTTCTGGGCAGAAACTGGCGCACGGCGACGCCGGAGCAGCGCACGCGCTTCATCAACGCCTTCCAGAACTCTCTGCTGCAGAACTACGGCAACGCCATCGTCGAGTTCCGCGCCGACCGCCTGAAGGTGCTGCCCAGCCGCACGGACCCAGGTTCGACCTCCGCCAGCGTGAGCACCACCATCACGCGTGACAACGGCTCGGTCACCTCCGTGGTGTACGTGCTGCACAAAACGCCCACGGGCTGGAAGGACTGGGACGTGGTCGTCGAGGGTATCAGCTACGTGAAGAGCTTCCGCGATGACTTCGCCACCCAGATCGACCAGAGCGGCCTGGATGCGGTGATCAAGCGTCTCGAGGCCGGCAGCGTCCCGGTGCCGGGTGGCAAGTAGGCGCATGGCGGCCGCGGAGCACAGCGCGCGCATCGAGACCGGTGCTGATGGACGGTTCACCGTGACCGGGGCTCTCACCTTTGTGACAGCCAGCCGCACCTGTGCGGCGGGTATCACCGCCTTCGCGGGCGCTGGCCGCGACCTCCTGGTGGACTGTTCCGGCGTGGTTCAGTCCGACAGCGCCGGGGTTGCCGTGTTGATCGAATGGCGGCGCTGGGCACGCGCCCACGGGCGGGCCCTGAGTTTTGCCAACCTGCCCGGGGTCATCCGCGGCATTGCCGGCATCAGCGGCCTGGGCGCAGTGCTCGAGGACGCACCGGCCTGACCGGCTTGGGATGATCCCGCCCGGGCTGCGGCGGATCCGTCATGGCTCGAAGCTGCCCGAGCAGCAGCCTTGTCCCGCGCGAGAGGCTCTTCTGTCCATGGTGGACGATGGACAGCGGCCGCGTCAGGCGCGGCAGCGCGGTGCGCAGTTCCACGATCTCACCGGATTGCAGCAGATCGCGCAGCGCGAACCGTGACAGGCACGTGAGCCCCAGGCCACGACCCACCGCGTGTTTGATCGCCTCCGAACTCCCCAGTTCGATGCGCGTGCGCAGATGATGCAGGTGGGGGAGCAGTGCCTGCTCCACGGCTTCACGGGTGCCTGAGCCTGGCTCGCGCAGCAGCCAGTCCGCGTTGCGCAGTTCCTCCAGCGGCACGACGCCCTTGCGGGTGCGGCGCACCAGTGGATCCCGGCGTGATGCCGCGACCACCAGTTCGTCCTGTATCCAGGGCAGCACGGTCAGTTCGGATGCGTGGCAGGGACCCTCGATCAGCCCCGCATCCAGGCGGAAATCCTGCAGCTGTTCGACGATTGTGGCGGTGTTGGCGATCAGGACACGCGTGCCCCAGCCGGCGCGCGCCGCCGGCGGCAGGCTCGATGCGAAGTCCGCCAGCAGGTACGGCAGCAGGTAATTGCCGATGGTGGTGCTGGCGCCGATGAGCAGGCGGCCCACCTGCTCCGGTCCTTCGGCCGCCCAGCGCTCGATGCTCGAAGTGCCGTCCAGCACCGCCAAGGCCAGGGGCGCGAGGGCGCGCCCGTCGGCGTTCAGGCCCAGGCGCTTGCCCACGCGGTCAAAGAGCTTCAGGCCCAGGAGGGCTTCCAGTTCGAGCAGGGCGGCGCTGGTGGCAGACTGGGACAGCGCCACCCGAGGGGCCGCAGCCGCGGTGCTGCCGGCGTCAGCCACGGCCAGGAAGATCCGCAGCTGCCTCAGGGTGATGCGTGGGGCGCTCATGCTGGAGAATTTACCGGAAAAACAGGCAGATCATAAATAAACAATGCGTTGGAGAGGTAAGCCGGCGGCGCTCATGCTGGCGTCATGAACCACACCGAATCAATCGCGGCCCGGTTGGAGCAACAAAGGGTTGCCGGTTTCATGCCTTTCCTCGCGCGCGCCCTGGTGCAAGGGGCCCGGAATGTGTCCGGGACAGCGCCCGGCGTGGTGGTGAGCGGCGCCGTCGCGCTGGTGGCAATGCTGACCTGCAATGGTCCCTGGTTTGCCGCCCATGCCGTCACGCCGCTGGCGGCGGCCATCGTGGCCGGACTGCTGCTGGGCAACACCCTGCCGGCGGCGGTGGCGCAACCGCTGGTTGCAGGCATGGGCTTTTCCAAGCAGACGCTGTTGCGGCTGGGCGTGATCCTTTACGGCCTGCGGCTGACGCTTGGAGACATCAGCCGCATCGGCATGCACGGCGTGCTGGCGGACGGGCTCATGCTGCTGTCCACGTTTGCGCTGGCCTGGGTGCTGGGCACGCGGGTGCTGAAAATGGAGCGGCGCACGGTGATGTTGATCGGCGCAGGCAGTTCGATCTGTGGCGCCGCCGCCGTGCTCGCCGCTGAGCCCGTGGTCCAGGGTGAGTCGCAGCATGTGGCAATCGCTGTTGCCACGGTGCTGCTGTTCGGCACCTGCGCCATCTTCGTATATCCCGCGCTGTACCAGCTGAATC
>DAIDKA010000227.1 GCA_027451085.1 Gammaproteobacteria bacterium | reverse complement strand
ACACCAGGGCCGAAAGCGAGCTGGCGAGCCCGAACACCGCAAGCGCCAGCGGCCGGCGCGATTCACGGTACAGGTCCGAGATCATCGAGCTGGAGGGTGCGATGCCGCAGGCCTCGCCCGCGCCCATCAGGAAGCGGGCCCCTGCCAACTGCCAGATATTGCCGACCATGCCCGTGACGACGGTCATCAGACTCCAGAATGCCAGGCCAATTGCGATGATGTTGCGCCGGCTCCAGCGGTCCGCGAGCCAGGCGATGGGCACGCCCAGCAGCGAGTAGAACAGTGCGAACGCCAGTCCCGATGCCAGCCCAAGCGCGGCGTCCGATGCCCGGAACTCGCGTTTGATCAGCGGCAAGGCGAGACCCAGGATGGAGCGATCGAGATAGTTGATGGACGAAATGAGTGTCAGCAGGCCGAGCGCATAGGCCGGGTATGTGCCCGATCGTGCCGGGGCCGTGCCGGCTTCCCTGGTGTGAGCCACGAGTTGCGCGGTGCTCAGCGCGGCCGTTCGCCCATGATGGTGGTCCGGACAAGATGGCGCCGCTCGCCACGGTAGTCATGAATGCCCCGATGCTGCAGGAATCGGTTATCCCACACGATGAGGGTGTCCGGGCGCCAGCGGATGCGGCAGTGGTACTGGATGCGTTGCGGTAGCGACTGCAGGTAGGTGAGCAGTGCACGGCTTTCCTCCTCGGACCAACCGACGAAGCGCTTGAAGTAGGCACTGGTGACGTAGAGCCCCTTGCGGCCCGTACGCGGATGGCTGCGCACCGCCGGATGAATGTTTTCCAGCTGCTCCTCCGAGAATCCGTGGTGTTCGCGCAGCCGCAGCTGCTTGTCTGCAGCGAGCTTGGCATTGCGGGACCAGATGTCCTTGCCCGAATACACCACCTGCAGGCCCTCCAGTGTCCGTTTCAGGCCGGCGGAGAGGTCCTCGTAGACCAGGTAGGTGTTGGCAAAAGCGGTGTCGCCGCCGAAGCGCGGGACCTCCAGTGCGCGCATCGCTATACACAGTGGCGGACGCTCCAGGAACGGGCTGTCGGTGTGGAAGTGCTCGAACGAGGGCACGACGCTCTCAGGCTCGTCCGCCTCGCGCCGCACCTCCTGCATGTCGCTGTGGCCGGCATAGGTGGGTGCCTGGGGCAGTTCGGTGATCTCGCCGAAATGGCGTGAAAACGCTTTGTGCTGCTCTACAGAGAGGCGCTGCCCGCGGAACATGATCACCAGGAAGTGCTCGAACGCGAGCATCACCTCGGCAAGAACCTCCGCCGCCAGCGGACGAGTCAGATCCACGCCCGTGACTTCACAGCCGCAGGCACCGCTCAGCGGCTCGACCTCGATGTGTTGGAAGCTTGGCAATGGCGCGCCGGCGACGATGGTCCCGGCCAGGGGCTGGTGCTGTGCAGAGGCTGTTGTCATGACGAATCTCCTGTGCGTGAACGACAGACGCTAGCAACCGCCTCGCGTATCCGGCAAGAAGAATGGAACTGCAATTCCATTTTTAGCGGGCGATGCCCGAGGCCACACCGGCAAGCCGCGATGTATGCATCGGCTGTGACCGGTGTGGGGTCGGGGCGTGGGAATGCGCCGCCGCGTGGGCGGCGCCCCTCGATCAGAAGCTGCGCGAGACCCGCACTCCAAACTGCCGCGGGTTGCCGAAGAACTCATTGTCCGGATTGGAGCCCGGGGCGAGCTGCCCGGAGACGTAAATCTTGTTGGCGAGGTTCATACCATAGAGCTGGACCTGCCATTCCTTGTGTTCGTAGGTGATGGTAGAGCTCCACAGCCCGTAGGAGCGAAGATAGTCGGTTGGATAGCTCTCGAATAGCGTCGTCCACTGCGAACCGATGTAAGAGTAGTTGATCCTCGGGGTGAGCGTCGAGGAGCCGCCGAGGTTGAGTACGTATTGCAGTCCGGCGTTGAACGTCCATTGTGGAGAGTATGGGTTCTGGCTGCCGGATAGGCTGCTGAGATACGGACTGTAATCAAAGCAACCCGCGCCCGCGGCAGCGGCCGCACACTGTGGCAGCGCCTGTGCGCTGACCCCTGGGGGCAATGCCTCGACATTGACCAAATTCACCGCGCCGAGTTTCGAATTGACGTAGGCCATGCCTGCATCAAAACCCAGAGCGCCGAACTGTCCGTGAGCTTCGAACTCGATGCCCTTGATGGTCGATTTCCCGGTGTTGACGAGGGAGGACTGGCCGGTGGCGGGGATCAGCGCATCGACTGGCCCGCCGCGCCGGCATTGAACCCGCCGGCCTTGAAGCCCTTCGCCGCAAATGCGTAGAGGAAGTTGGTGTCATTCAAGGTCCAGTTCAGAGCGGCCTTGCCGGTAGTCGCTGAATCGGTCTCGATTCCGGCGCCGCTGATGAAAATTGGAGCCGTACCAGGGATGCCCAGATCGATGACGGTGCCGGAACCGTTGGTCTCCTCGTTCCAGTCGTGGGTGTAGCGCAGGCCGACCTGCAACTGCAGCGCCGGGGTGATGCTGTAGCTCAGCTGGCCGAAGCTGGCTGCGTTCTGGATGACCTGGGTTAGGTAGGGGTAGATATTCGTGGGCACTGCCTGGCTCTGGAGATCTATGGCAACCTCGCGGGTATCGTGCATGTAGTAGGCCCCGGCCACCCACTGCAGGCGGCCGGTGTCCGGGGAGATTAGGTTGAACTCCTGGGTGATCGGGCGTTCGATGACCAACTGGCTTTCGCTGAGTGCCGGCGGACCCGGCAGCTGCGAGGAGGTACCATCTTCGTCGTACACGTCGCGCACCCGCATGAACTGGTCGCCCGTGAGTGACCGCAGGATAAGACCGCTGCCATTGATGTCCCAGTCGACCTTGAGACTGCCGCGTACCGCCAACTCGTCGTTCTGACTGGCGTGATCGTAGTTGAGGGTGAAGGGATCGGGGCTGGCGTAGGCGGCATATTCGGTTCCGGGGACGGGCTTGTAGGCGTATCCACCGGTGCTCTTGTCATTGACTTCGACCTTCAGCAGCACTGTGAGATCGCCATCGGGCTTGCCCAGCAACGACGCGCGAACGTTCTTCTCGTCCAGCGATCCGGGCTCGCCGAACTGGGCCGGTGCCGGGGTCAGCTTGGAACTTGCCAGGCTGTAGAATGAATCCCGGCTCTCCATGTCGGTGGCGATTCGGGCGGCCCAGGCATCGCTGATAGGCAGATTGACGGCCCCCTGGAAGCCCCAGTCCGAGTAGTTGCCGGCCGAGCCTTGAACGTCCCCATGCAGGCCGTTGAAGTCCGGGTTGCGGCTGTTGATGAAGATGGCGCCGCCGGTGGAATTGGCGCCGACGAAGGTACCCTGTGGGCCCCGCAGTACCTCGGCACTACCGATGTCGTAGAGCGTGTCCGTCCCCACGATGGGTGGCTGCCACAGACCGTCACGGTACTCCGCGACGCCCGGGACGACCGACGGTGAGCCGCTGTCCAGACCGATGCCGCGGATATTGACGTTTTCCGTCAGGCCGGAGTCGGTGATGGACAGGGACGGCGAGGCATTCTGCAGGTCGGCGATCTGCACCACACCCTTGCCTGCCAGCTGATCCCCGTCCAGCACGGTGGCGGCGATGGCTGTGGTCTGGAGATTCTCGTTGCGGCGCTCGGCTGTGACAACGACCTCCTGCAGCTGGGCGTTGTCACTGCTCTGTGGGACAGCGGCGGCCTGCGCTGTCGGGGCCTGCTGTGCCGCAGCGGCCCTGGCGAGCAGCAGCCCTACGGTCGCAAGCACATTCGCTACGGCCAGCGGCCGCGACGTGTCTGCCGTTAATTGAACTTTCATAAGGATCCCCCCAAGTTGTCAGATGTCGTTACAGCGCACCGTCCTGTGAAGTGTTGAGCCGCTGCGCAATCGTTTGCTCAACCAGACAAAAAAAGTTACGACAGCCTGCGCTCGAAGAAGCGCGCGATGACCCGGTAGCAGTCCATCGACTCGGGCACATCCGGGTTGTAAAAGAAGCCGTGGAATAGTCCCTCCCAGACATGCAACTCCGCATCGACGCCCGCGTCGACCAGTCGCGTATGGGTGTAGACCGCATTGCTGAATTCAAAGCCCCGTGTCCCGGTGACGATGAGGGTGGGCGGGAACCTTGCGAGCACCGGCAGCGAGTCGGCGGGGGACACCAGTGGGTTATGCGGATCCACCCCGGCGAAATAGCTGGCGGCTACCGGCATGAAGTGGGTCCGCGAGTCCGGGCCAGGTGCCGGCCGAGCCTCCCCCAAGGGCAATGCGACGTAAGTGGCATCACCGCCGAACTGAGCACTCCGAGAGGAGGCAAGTCCGGCGCATAGAACGCCTGCGGCACCAGGTGCCGGCAGCCCGTGCGCCTGGAACCACGCCAGGGCCATGCCCGTGAGCATTCCGCCCGCGGAGCAGCCATAGATACCAATGGAGCCCGGTCGATGACTTTCCAGCAGCTTGCGGTAGACAAGGGCGACGTCTTCGCTCGCCGCAGGAAAGCGCGATTGCGGGGCTTCGCGGTAGTCAATGCTGATCACCTCGATGCGCCCCAGAGCCGCGATCGGCCGGGACTCCAGCTCAGCGCACGCGGGCCAGCAGCCTGAGAACCCGCCGCCGTGCAGATCAATGAGTACCCGGTGTGCATTAGCCGGATCGCCCCGGCCCAAGGGGCGGTATATCTGCACGTGGACGCCGGCGATCCGGGTGTCGGTCTTCGCCACCGGAAACAACACGCGCTGCCGGTTCAGGTAGCCCCTCAGCAGGACGGGTACTCCTGCCACCTGCTGCAGCTGCGCCGGGTCCTGCATGCTGCGCAAGTGTTGCGCCAGGTAGGCCCTGGCCGCCGGGCTCAGGAATTCCGATACCGGGACACTCATGGCCGGCATCTGTACGGTGCCGTCAGCGCTGACCCGGACCCCGGGGCCGGTCTGGACAACGGCCGCAAGGGCATGTCTGAAGGCAAGACCAAGAATTGCGAGGGCTGCTGCCACCAGCCATCCTGCCGACCTGTAGCTTTTCAATCCGACCATGTCTCACCCCGCCCCTGGCCGCTGCAGTTGTCTTGGCAACTCTGGCGGCAACTCTACTCCGTGCGCAACCGATTGCGCAACGGTCAGGCGGCCGGCTCTCCTGCCGCGAGCGCTGCAAGCCGGCGGCCAGCGGGGTTGAAGGCCCAGTTGAGCAGCAGGCCGATGACCAGCAGTGCCGCCAGCATGGTCGCGAGGATGAACCCGTAGCGGATACTGCCCCAGGCGTCGCTCACCATGCCGATGCAGTACGGTCCCAGGGCTGCCGCGAGCGCGGTGAAAAACAACAGCACACCGGCCGCTGCGCCATGGTCATGGCGCGCAAAGCAACTGATGCCCTTGGAGTTGAGGGTCGGGTACACCACCGACATCGCCAGCCCCGACAAAGGCAGCAGCCAGACTGCGGCATCGACCCCGCCATACACGGCGCCGGCGAAGCACAGCAGGATGAACAGGCCGCAGCTCAGCAAAACCACCGTCCAGGCCAACCGGTGCAGCAGCCACAGCCCGAGGAAACGACCACCAGCCCGAAGCGCAAAGAATGCGGTAAGGCCGTAAACCGGCAGCACTGTAAACCGGCCGTGATAAGCGCGGGTATAGGTAGGCATCCAGACATAGACGGCCGACTCTATCGTGACATACAGCACGATGAGCGCTGCAAAACCCAGTGCATGTCGATCCTTGAGTATGGTCATGGTGCGGACCCGCGCGGCCGTGAAGGGCACGCCTGCCGATGGCTGTCTGAAGTCCCGGACAGTGCGTACCCGCATGCAGGACGTCAGGATTACCAGGCCGCAGCAGATACAGGCCGCGGTAACGTACAGCCACTTCCAGGACAGTCCGGCTGAGAACAATGCGGCAACGATGGCGGGGCCCGCGATCGAACCGATGCCGAAAAAGCCTTCGGCGGCATTCATTAACCGCGTGTGTCCGTCGCCGTCCTCGGTCACCGCTCCAATCAGGGTGATGGCGCCGGTCTTGAAC
The DNA here is from genome assembly GCA_027451085.1 of Gammaproteobacteria bacterium. Classification (GTDB taxonomy): domain Bacteria; phylum Pseudomonadota; class Gammaproteobacteria; order Steroidobacterales; family Steroidobacteraceae; genus DAIDKA01. Next base: position 21,530 of record DAIDKA010000227.1, on the reverse strand, counting down.
AGACTGATGCCGAGTCCGGAGAAGCCGAGCAGCACCAGAAAGAAATCGAAATGCCTGCCCCAGGCGAACAGCAGCGAACTGAGGCCATAGAAGCCGAGTCCGAGCACGATGGCGCGCCGGTAGCCGAGCCGATCCACAATGCCACCGAGCGCGAGAGCCCCGAGCGACATCGCTCCCATCGGGACATACTGGAAAGCGCTGGCCGCGCGCAAGGTAAGATGCAGCTCGTCGATGACCCGGGCGACGACGGCACCGACCGCGTCGCTGGTCATGGCAAACGTCAGGAACAGCAGGCACACCAGCCACCGGGCTGCCCTCGATTCGCGCCTGTTTGCAACGCCTGCTGCCATCGTTCCCCCCTTCGGCGCCGGACTTTACATCGGAGGGCAATCGATTGCACTATCGGTCGGTGAAGAATCAAGTCCAGCTCATAACCTATGCCGACCGGCTGGGGCACACCCTGCAAAGTTTGCGCCGACTGCTTGAAGGCCCGCTCAGCGGGCTCTTCGGTGCAGTGCACCTGCTGCCGTTTTTCCACCGGATCGACGGTGCAGATGCCGGCTTCGATCCTATAGACCATACCGCGGTCGATGCGCGACTGGGCGGCTGGCAGGACGTGCGGCAGCTGAGCCGCTGCGTGGACGTCATGGCTGACGTCATCGTCAACCATATCTCCACGAGCTCACCTCAATTCTGCGACTTCGCGCGCCGTGGCCTGGAATCACCGTATGCCGGCATGTTTCTGACGCTGGAAACGGTGTTCCCTCAAGGGGCGACGGAGCAGGACCTGCTGCAGATCTACCGACCGCGTCCAGGCCTGCCGCTGTCCGCGGTTACCCTGGCGGAAGGCCTGCGGCGAATTCTATGGACGACCTTCACGCCGCAGCAGGCGGACATAGACGTACACAGCCCGGTTAGTCAGGAATACCTCGCGGGAATCCTGCGCAAGTTCGCCGACAGCGGGATCCGCATGGTGCGCCTGGATGCGGTCGGATACGCCGTCAAGCGGGCTGGCAGCAGCTGCTTCATGTTGCCGCAGACCTTTGATTTCATTGCGGACTTCTCCAAGCAGGCCCGCAACCTGGGCCTGGAGGTGCTGGTTGAGGTGCATTCGCATTACCGCAAGCAGGTGGAGATCGCCGCTCACGTCGATCGTGTATACGACTTCGCGCTGCCGCCGCTGGTGTTGCACGCCTTCTTCAGCGGCGACGCGCGGCGACTGCATGAGTGGCTGCGGCTGCGACCCCATAATTGTCTGACGGTGCTGGATACCCACGACGGCATAGGGGTCATGGACGCGGGGCCGGACCCTGCCAGTGGATTGCAGGGGCTGCTGCGAACCGCGGATATCGATGAACTGGTTGAAGGCATACACGTTCGCAGCAATGGTGACAGTCGCAAAGCCACCGGTGCGGCTGCAAGCAACCTCGACCTGTATCAGGTGAACTGCACCTTCTACGACGCGTTGGGCCGGGACGACACCCGCTACCTGTTGGCCCGCGCGTTGCAATTCTTCCTGCCCGGCATCCCGCAGGTGTACTACGTGGGCCTGCTGGCCGGTTGCAACGATCTGACGCTGCTGGCACGCACTGGCGTTGGACGTGACATCAACCGCCACTACTATTCAGAGTCGGAGGTGCACGAGGCGCTGCAGCGCCCGGTGGTGATCCGGTTGCTGGAGCTGATCCGGCTGCGCAACAGCCATGAAGCCTTTGCGGGTCGGTTCGACATGCACGACTGCGGCGGGGAGAGCATCGACGTTGAGTGGCGACACGGGCCGGCCGTGGCCCGTCTGTGGATCAACTTCGCCTCGCTCGAGCACCGCCTGGAGTACAGCCGCAACGGCGAACTGCAGACGTTCCTGACGAGCTGATGGCGCAAACGTTTGCGCAGCCGCAAGGCTTGCGCTAATTTCGGCTTTTCTCGCGCGAGTGCGAGAGGGGGCACATGGGTATCAGAACAATGGGAGTGATGTCACTGCTACTGGCCGCAGCGGCCGGCATGTCGAGCAGACCGTTGCTGGCCGCCGATCCGGCCAGCGCCTTGGAGCTGCGGTGCCAGCAGATGAATGCCGTGATGCAAGGACATTGGCCGGAGCCGTCGAGCCACTTATTGCAGGCGCACTGGCGGCCGGCAGGCTTTGCGATTCCTATGCCATCGAGCCAACCGTTTGCTGCGCCGGCGCATTGTGAGCTGACCGGGATCATGCAACAGCGCACGGGGATCGACGGCCAGCCGTACGCGATCCGATTTCTGCTGCGGTTGCCGGCCGACTGGAACGGCCGCTTCTTCTTCCAGGGCGGTGGTGGCACTTCGGGGGACCTGGGTAACGCGGTCGGAATTTACGCCCGCGGCCCGAAGGCGCCCGCGGCGCTGTCCGAAGGCTACGCGGTGGTGTCCGAAGATGCCGGCCATGACAATGCCATCGACCTCGATCCGGCTCACGGCGGACCCGTTTCCTTCGGCTTCGATCCAGTGGCCCGGAAGAACTATGGCGAGGCGGCCCTGAAGCTGGTGACCGATGATGCCAAGGCGGTCGTGCGCACGTTCTATTCACAGCCGATCAAACACTCCTACTTCTTCGGCTGCTCCAAGGGCGGTGAGGAGGGGATGGTGCTGGCGCAGCGTTTCCCGCGGGAGTTCGACGGCATCGTGGCCGGCGACCCGGGCTTCTCCCTGCCGCGCGCCGCGGTGGCGGAAGCCTGGGACACCCAGGCTTTTGCGAGCCTCGTCGCCGTGGCTGGTCATGGTCCGGTGACAGCGGGCGCGCTGCCGCACTCGTTCACGAGCCCTCAGTTCGAGCTGGTCCGGGCAGCCGTACTGGCCGCCTGCGACGCCGACGACGGCGTTGTGGACGGTATCACCGCTGACTTTGCCAGATGCACCTGGCAGCGAATCGTGCCCGAACTCAAACGACGTACCTGCACCGATTCCGGCGAGGACGTCGTCGGGCAGAGCAAGGTCTGTCTGAGCCCAAAGCAGGTCGCGGTGCTGCGGCGGGTGCTTGCGGGACCCACGGACAGTCATGGCAGAAAGCTGTATTCGGACTGGCCGATCGACGCGGGCATTGGCAGTGCGGACTGGCGAGCCTGGAAGATCGGTCCCGCTGATGGGGACTTTCCCGGCATCAATGTCGCGATGGGGGCCCCTGCCTTGGCCGTCATCTTCACCACGCCACCCACCGCGCTCGGCGCAGGGTTGCAACCGGCCCTGGATTTCGCGCTGCGTTTCAATTTCGACCGCGACGCGCCGAAGATCTACGCCACTTCCGGCCCCTTCAAGCACTCCGCCTGGGAGGACATCTCCGCCCGTTCGCCCCATCTGGAGGCGTTCCGGGCCCACGGCGGCAAACTCATCGTGCCACAGGGCGCCGCGGATCCGGTGTTTTCGCTGAATGACACCCTGCGCTGGTACGAGGAGGTGGAAGCTCTCACGCACGGTACCGCTGCTGACTTCGTCAGGGTATTTGCCGTGCCCGGCATGGCACACTGCGCTGGTGGTCCCGCCACCGATGAATTCGACGCTTTCAGTCCGTTGGTGAGATGGGTGGAGCAGGGCGTCGTACCCGAGAGTATTCCGGCACGCGCGGGAGCACGCAGCCCGTGGCCCGGGCGCACCCGGCCCCTGTGTGCCTACCCCAAGGTCGCGCGCTACCGGGGCTCGGGCAGCGTGGAGGCGGCGGAGAACTTCCGCTGTGAGTGAGAATGAACGCAGCACCAGGTCAGCCGGTCGATCAGGCGCCAGCGCCGGGCACTACGCACAACCCGCGGCCCCTGCTGGGTGCAGTTGAGGGCGGTGGCACCCGGATTGTCTGCGCGGTGGGAACCGCGGCGGACCAGGTGTTTGAACGAGCCCTACTGCCGACGCTCGACGCCACCACCACAGTCCAGCTGATCGTCGATTTCTTCCGGCAGACAGCAGCCCGATACGGGGCGTTCTCGGGCGTGGGGCTGGCCTTCTTCGGGCCTTTGAATCTGCGGCGGGACCTGACCGGATACGGTCGAACCCTCGCGACGCCCAAGCCAGGCTGGAGCGACGTGGACCTGATCACTCCGATTGCGGCTGCCACCGGGGCTCCGGTGCTGCTGGATACGGACGTGAACGCTGCGGCTCTTGCGGAGTGGTTGGGTGCAGTGGGCACGGTCAAATCCGTCGCCTATGTCACCGTCGGAACCGGCATCGGCGTGGGCTTTGCTCCCGACCTGTTCCGGGAGCGCCGGCTGCTGCATCCGGAGGCGGGCCACATCCGGGTTCGTCGCGTTGCGCTCGATGACTTTCCGGGCCTATGTCCGTTCCACGGTGACTGCCTCGAAGGACTCGCCAGCGGCAGCGCCATCGTGCGCCGCTGGGGCTGCAAGCTGGACGACCTGCCCGCGGATCATCCCGGCCGCGAGCTGATCGCCGACTATCTGGGGCAACTGGCAGCGGCCATTGCCCTGTTTTACGCTGTCGAACGCATCGTATTCGGAGGCGGGGTCATGCACGCAGGTACACTGCTGCCGCAGGTCCGGGCCGCAGCGCGGCGCCACCTGGGTGGGTATTTCCCGCCATTGAACGGCCCGGATGCCCTGGAACGCTATATCTGCGCTCCAGCGCTGGGCGACGGGGCCGGGCTGGCCGGCGCATTTGTGCTCGCCCGGGGACAGACCACTGGAGAATGAACCGGATGCCGAACACCAAGGCTCGCCCCCGCAAGATGACCGAGGTTGCCCGCCTGGCAGGGGTGTCGCTCTCGACCGTTTCCCGGGCGCTGGCGGGACACTCGCGGATTTCCGAGCAGACGCGCCAGCGTGTGCGGGAAGTTGCGCAAAACCTGGGCTACCAGTTGGATGTCAGCGCGAGCAACCTCAGGACCGGCGTCACCCGCACCATCGCGGTGGTGATCCCGCTCTCACATGCCACCCGGCAGCGGCTCTCGGATCCGTTCTTCCTGGAGATGCTGGGGGCACTGGCTGACGAGCTGACAGCCCGCGGCTACGGCATGCTGCTGCGCAAAGTCACCCAACCGCCGGCGGACTGGCTTTCCAGCCTGATCCGCGCCCGGCGTGTAGACGGGGTCATCGTGATCGGACAGAGCCTGCACCACGATGAGCTTGACAAGGCGGCCAGGGCTGAACTGCCGCTGGTGGTGTGGGGCTCGCGCCTGGAGGGGCAACACTACGTCACGGTTGGATCCGACAACGAGGCCGGCGCGTTGGCTGCGACGTCGCACCTGATAGAGCAAGGCTGCCGACGCATCGTGTTCCTCGGTGACTCAGAGGTTCCGGAAGTCCAGGCCCGGCTCAGAGGCTATCTGGCCGCCCTGGAGTCCGCGCGCATTGCCCGTGGGCCTGGTCTGGAGCTGCCGGTCCGCTTTGGCAGTGGCGCCTCCTATGAGCGGATATCCGCTCTGCTCCATTCGCAGGTGCCTTTCGATGGAGTATTTGCCTGTTCCGATGTAATCGCCATGAGCGCAATGCGCGCCCTCAGCGAGCGCGGTCGACGCATACCATCGGACGTTGCGGTTGTCGGGTTCGACGACATTCCGCTTGCGGCCTTCACTACCCCGCCCCTGAGCACCGTGCGCCAGGACCATGCCACCGGCGCGCGCAGCCTCGTGGAGAAGCTTCTGCAGATCATCAGTGGCCGACGCCCGGAGTCCGAAGTGATCCCGATCGAACTGGTGGTGCGCGCCTCCAGCCTGCGGCATCACCACGCGCGCGCCGACACTGACCGCCGCCGTCGCAGTCGGGTGTCCCGGGCTTCAAACGCGGCGGTCCCACGATGAGCCGCTGCCGCGGCGCAACGACCGCCTTGGCCACCTTCGTCGTCGTGCTGGCGGGTGCCTGTGCGGTGGCAGGACCGGCCGTGAACGCCGAGGCCACGGCCGCACAACCCGACGCGCACTGGGTCAGTGCCTGGGGGACGGCGCAGCAGCTGGCACCGGATGTGATGCCCGAGTGGACCCGGCCGCCGCCAGTCCCAGATCATCCGCTCCAATCGCCGATTCCACCTACTCCGGAACACCTCGTATCCCAGACCGTCCGCATGGTGGTGCGGACCACCATTGCTGGGCGGCGGGTAAGGATCAGGCTTTCCAACCGGTTCGGTGCCCGTCCTGTTGCGATTGGCGCTGCCCACATTGCCTTGCACCGGCAGGGTTCGGCAATCGAACCCGGCACCGACCGGGTTATCACCGTGGGTGGCCATGCCGCTTTCGTATTGCCTCCCGGCGCCACGATGCTTTCCGACCCCGTGTCTCTAGCAGTGCCGGCCCCGGCTGAACTGACGGTCTCGCTTTACGTCCACGGTGACAGTGGTCCGCTCACCCTGCATCCGCTGGGTCTGCACACGACGTATGTGGCCAAGGGTGATCTGACCGGCAAGGCGGTACTGCCGGATGCGAGGTCGAATGCCTCCTATTTCTGGCTTAGCGGTGTGGGCGTCGAGACCACGCGCCGCGCCGGGGTGATCGTGGCGCTTGGCGACTCGATCACAGATGGGTTTCGTACCACCCTGGATCGCAATCGTGACTGGCCCTCTGTGCTGTCTGACCGGCTTCGGGCCGTCTACCCCGCCACGGACTGGGCCGTGCTCAACATGGGTTACTCAGGCAATCGCATCCTGCGCGACGGCGCCGGTGTTAGTACTCTCGCCCGCCTCGACCGCGACGTCCTGGTGCGCGCTGGTGCCACATGGATAGTGCTGCTCGATGGCATCAACGACATCGGCTGGGCGGCGCTGCCGGGTGCGCCATCATCTGAGCAGGTGACGGCGCAGGACCTGATCGCCGGCGACCGGGAAATCATCGAGCGGGCTCACCTGCATGGCATCAAGGTGATGGGAGCCACGCTGACGCCCTATCTCGGCGTCAACACCTACTCTGCACAAGGTGAGGCGATCCGTCAGGCGCTGAACAGCTGGATCAGGAGTGGCGGTGCCTTCGATGCCGTCGTCGACTTCGATGCGGTGGCGCGCGATCCGGCGCAGCCGCAACAACTGCGCCCGGAGTTCGACTCCGGTGATCACATCCATCCGAATGATGCCGGCAACCGGGCGATGGCACAGGCCATCGCGGTCAAGGTCTTCGACCCTGTGGCGATCATGCGTCGAGCCCAATGAATCTCCACCGAGAACTCATGAGACAAACCAAGGAGCCGATAATGTCTGACAACACCATGCAACGCCACGCGGGTCTTGGTGCTGTGCTGTGCCTGCTATGGCAGGGTGTGGCGCAGGCTCAGGGTGCGTCCGGTCCGGCTGCGCCCTTGGGCAGCACGCCGCCAGCAGCAGCTTTTCCGCATCTTGAGTTCGCCTTCGAGTTCCGGGTGACCTTGGCCCCCGCGGTGGTGCTGGGACAGACGGATTTTGGCCATCGGCAGTACATCCCGATAACCGGGGGGAGCATCGCCGGACCGAAGCTCACCGGGGAGGTGGTGCCGGGCGGCTGGGACTATCAGCTGGGGTTGCCCGATGGCTGCAGCATGCTGTCTGCGGACTATTTCATCCGGACCCAGGACGGTACCCTCATCCATGTGCTGAATGAGGGGTCGGCTTGTGCTCCGGGTGGTCCTGGTGGAGCGCGGAGTTTCTTCCGGCCGCGCTTCGAGGCCCCCAAGGGGCCGTATGAGTGGATGACGCATGCCACTTTCGTGGCCACGCTGGAACTTGACAGACCGTCACCGGCGGTGGCGGGGAAGGTCCCCCCGCCACTCAACGCCATCCGTCTGAAGTTCTACCAGGTGGAGTAAACCGGCACGGCACCGCAGCCCCGGGGGAGGGGAGGGACATGCGAGGTGGTGTCATTGCAGGTTCTTGCCGTGCACCACCCACTGTGGATTGACGCACAGCCCGCAATCCGGACCGATGAACAGCCGCGCTGCGTGCCGGTCTGAGCGCAGCTGCCAGTTGAGCCAGGCGACGGCGACGCCCGCGAACTCGCCGCCGTTGCGCTCCGAGTAAGTACCCTCGTGTACAGCGCCACGGAGATAGGCGCGGAACACCGGCACCTGGTTGATATGCTTGAAGTCATCGTTGGCGTTGGCGTAGGCGAGATCTTCGTCATCACCGCTGATATAGGCGATGGGTGCGTGCAGCTGAGTCAGGGTCTGCTTGGTCAGGGGTCGGCCGCCGCCCATGGTCGTGACCCCGGCAAACAGACCGCTGTTGAACAGCATGGTGGTGCGCACGCGCGGGTCCAGGGCGGCTTCCAACGCCTGGGCTCCGCCGCAGGACTGTCCCATTGTCGCCACGGCCTTGACGTTCAGGCGGTGGTAGAACTGGCTGCCGGGTCGTTCGTTTTCGCGGGTAGCCCAGTCCAGAGCCTGAAGAAGCTGCGCCGTGCGGGTCTGCGGTACCATGCTGGCGATGGGCTTGCCCTTGGGAATGGCGGGCGAGGCGCCGGCCGGGATCGGTACCATAAGCTGGGGCGGCCAGTCGGACTGGTTACGGATGGGACCGATGGCGAGCACGACATAGCCGTAGGAGGCGATGTCGCTCAGGAACCAGCGGAAGCGGTCACCAGCATCGGCGCACGCGCCGTTGCCCCAAAGCACCACGGGCAGCGGTGCGGCGGCGGCAAGGTCCTTCGGGTGGTAAACGGTGTGAGTGGGTAAGGTCTCAGGGACCTCCATCACTGCGTGCCAGGGGCCGGAGCCCAGCGCCGTGGTCGCGGGGATCACCGCGGCAGCAGCCGATGCCGTTGGTTCGGCCGCAGCGACTAACGGTTGGCGCTGCAGCGCCAAAGCCGGCAGCAGGGTTCCCAGCATCAGGACGGCCAGGCTGGCTCGCTTCATGATTCTCTCCGTTGCCACAATGGGTTCTGGCGGTCAGTGGGTGTCGCTGCGGGCGCGCGATTGTCAGGACAACAGGATTCGCCGCACCTCACCCTCAGGGTCATCAACCATGCGGCACTCGTTGTCAAAGACCATCGTCTGACAACGCATGGGATCGGTCGGCGCCCATATGAGCCCGGGTTGGCTGGGATTGCCGCTGCGGGCGAAGCTCGCCCAGGCTGTTGCCATACGATGCGCCAGCCGCTGTGCCTCGGGGGTGTTGCCCGTGCCCTGACGGCAGCGTTCGGCGTTGTCAAAGCAGAACGCCAGTTCCGAGGTATGCCAGGCGCCAGCGTCCTCGAGCATGGGCGACTGCCACGTGAAGTAGTATTGATAAACCGCCGCGCCGTGCAGCTGGTATTGCATGCGCGACATGCGCTGGACGTTGTTGCGCTGCCCGATCCCCCCCACGGCGTAAGACAGGGTGCGGATGCTTTTGTCGGGATACGCGCGCTTCAAGGCAGCTATCAGCGCCGCGGCTTTGCGCTCTCCCAGCGAGCGGGCCAGCTCCGCTTGCCACTGCGCCTCGGTGGGCCGGGAGAGCATGCGATTGCCTTCTTCGCTGACCGAACCGATCAGCAGCGGTATGTGCCGCGAGAGCGACGGTGCCTGTTCGAAGAACGCACGCTCGGTGATCACACGGCCGTCGAGCACCGGGCCCCAGCCGACGCGGGGCTGAGGGTCGGGGGGTGACCCGATGCCAAAGCCCTGCCGGGGCGGGTTCAACCTGGCGATGGTGACGCTGGCTGCGCGGTTGAGAGTGGCCCAGTCCATGCGCCTCAACGATTCGATGTCGTGCGGGCCCAGGCCCAGCTCCACCATGAGCTGGCGCGTCAGCTCCCGGGCCTGTCCGGAATCAGGCGGATTGCCGCCGCCGCCGGACTGCACGCCGGCCCGATGAAACAGGCCGGCCGCTGACGGCATGCCCATCAGCGTAGTGACCTTGGAGCCGCCGCCAGACTGGCCGTAGATCATGACATTGTCCGGATCTCCGCCAAAGTTCGCGATGTTATCGCGAACCCAGCGCAGCGCAGCCACCAGGTCCGTCATGCCGAGGTTGGCGGAATCCGCGTAGGTCTCTCCGCCGACCTCGGACAGGTCCAGGAAACCGAGGGCATTGAGGCGGTGATAGACCGACACCTGAACGACGTCGTGATGCCGCGCCAGCTGCGCGCCGTCGTGCGCGGCAAGTTCGTAGGAGGAGCCGAAGCTGAAGCCGCCGCCGTGGATGTAGAACATGACCGGACGGCGGCCGGACAGCGCCGGGGTCCAGATATTGAGCTTGAGCAGGTCCTCGCCGAGATAGCCGTCCGTCCACTGCTGCAGGAACGACTGTTCAACGGCCCTGAAATCGTGGAGCTGCTGGGGACAGTTGGCGCCGTACACCAGCGTGGGCCGCTCCCTTTTCCAGGGCAAGGGCGCGCGAGCCGGCAGCCAGCGGTTGTCGCCACCCGTGTCCTGGCCATAGGGCACGCCCTTGAAGATCAACACACCATCTTCGAGATAGCCACGGACCTTGCCGTACTGCGTTGTGGCCACCGCCCATGGCGGGGTGCTGCAACGCACTGCGCGTCCGACGCCGGACCCGCTGGCGGGTGTGCCGGGAGGATTGCCGCAAGGCACGTTGCCGGGCTCCTCTGCCTGAGCGCCGGCCGCCAGCACGGCACCTACGCCGGCGCCGGCGGCCAGCAGCAGGGCCTGGCGCCGCGAGGTCAGACGATCCTCACTCAGATCGGCCTGTTTCATCAAATCCCCCGGGAAACTGACGCTGTTGCAGCTTGAAGATCTGAACCGGGCCGCATGATAACGCTGCTCCGGCAATTGGACCAGTATTTGTCTGCGTAATTAAATACGTAATTAAAATTGAACCGGAGCGCTGGTGCAGTGACTGATCAGCCGGTGAATGGCTCCACGTGCCGGACGGCGCAGCGGGCGAAGGCTTGCTGGGTGAGACGCAGCGGCTCGCTGTCCACATGGCTTGCGCCGGTCCGCACCAGCGTGGCGAAGTGCTGGTACAGCGCCTGATATTCATCCACCGGCCGCAGCGGCATCGCCGCCCCGTCGATGGTCACCACGGCGCCGCCGTCGTGCAACTCCAGTAGTCCGCGCTCGGTGTGCAGCTGCAGCTTCCACTTTGGCGGGCCCGCTGCACGCCAGTCGAAGACGGCGGTCACGACGGTGCCGGTTGCCGGTGCGGCGGCGAGATGCAGCCGCGCCGCGATCGGGGTTTGCCGGTGTGCCGGGATTTCCAGCACGCCTTCCAGCACCTGCAGCGGCTCCGGAACGAGATGGGTGAGGATGGACAGAGCATTGATTCCTGGATCAAAGACGCCCAGCCCCCCCGGCTGCCAGATCCAAGCCTGGTTCGGATGCCACTGACGCACGTCCTCCAGCCATTCGATGCGTACCGACTGGATGCGACGGTCGGCAAGCCAGGCCCGTGCAGGCCCGACCCCGGCGGCGTAGCGCGAGTGCCAGGCCGTGAACAGGGTGGTGCGCGCCGCGACTGCGAGGCTGACCAGCTGTGCCACCTGTTCGGTGTCGTCAGCGGGGGGCTTTTCCAGCAGCACATGCTTGCCGGCCCGCAAAGCCAGCTGCGCCGCCTCGAACCGGAACTGGGGCGGCTGGCTCAGCACCACGCAGTCGAAGGCGATGCCGGAGTCGAGCAGCTTCGGCAGATCGGGGAACACCGGCACTCCCGGCGCAACGCCTTGCGGGCTGGCCGCGGCAACCAGCTGAAAGTCCGCAGAGCGCGCAATCATGGGCAGATGCCGGTCCTGGGCGATCTTCCCCAGCCCGACCACGGCTACGCGCAGGGGCTGTCTCACAATGCTCGCACCACCGGCTGGGCGGTGACCGCGATGCCCAGCTCGTTGCGCAGCGGCAGGGTGAATGGCGCCGCGGTGATTTCGAACGTGTCGCCCGGCTGAGCACGCACGCCGTCGCTGAAGGACAGGGTGCCGGTGCCGAAGAAGTGCACGTGGACATCCCCGGGCCGGCGCAAGGCGGCGTATTTGAAATGATGGTGCTCCAGGTTCTGTAAGCTGTGGGACATGTTGGCTTCACCTGAGACGAAGGGCCTCTCCCACAGCACGGAGCCCCCGCGCAGGATGCGGCTCATCCCATGGACCTGTGGCGGCAGCGGCCCGACCAGCAGCTCCGGACCCAGCGCTGCCGGCCGCAGCTTCGAGTGTGCCAGCCAAAGGTAGTTCTCCCGCTCCATGATGTGATCGGAAAAGTCATTGCCCAGGGCGTAGCCGAGCCGCAGCGGCCTGCCGCCGGCGTCGATGACATAGATGCCGGCGATCTCCGGCTCCTCGCCGGCGTCGAGTGCAAAATCCGGCGCGGCCAGCACGCCGCCGGGGGCGACCAGGCAGGAGCCGTCGCCCTTGTAGAACCACTCTGGCTGTACGCCTGGAGTCCCGTCCGCCGGCTTGCCGCCTTCCAGTCCCATCTTGAACATGCGCATGGAGTCGGTGAGCTGCACGCCCGCATTCACCCTGCGATGCATGCGATCGCGTTCGGTGGCAGAACCCAGGTGGGTGAGTCCGGTGCCACTCACCAGGACATGGGCCGGGTCCGGATGATCGATGGGCGGCAGCAGCTCAAGGTGCGCCAGCTCGAGCCGTGCGCCGGTGCCCACTGCGGCGATCAGCTGCTCGATGTCCAGGCCTTCGCGGCCCGCGCGGGTGGCCAGCTCCAGTGTCGAGGTCACCGAGTTCAGTGCGACGGCTGTGCCCCGCTCACGGATGATGGCCACGCCGCGTGGGCCTGCAGGCGCGCGGAACTGAATCAAAGACAGCACGATTATGTGTCTCCCTGGGACAGGCGTCAGCTGGCGTGCAGGACGCCGTCGATGCGCCGCGGCAGCTGCAGTGGATTGTCAGACCGCAGCGCAGCCGGCAGCAGCGAATCCGGCAGGTTCTGATAGCAGATCGGGCGCAGGAAGCGCTGCAGGGCAAGCGCGCCCACCGAGGTGTAGCGCGCGTCGGTGGTGGCTGGATACGGCCCGCCATGTACCATGGCATGACATACCTCGACACCGGTGGGCCAGCCGTTGCCGATGATGCGGCCGGCCTTGCGCTGCAGGTGCGGCAACAGCGCCGCGACGCTCGGTTCGTCCTCCGGCTCGAACAGAATCGTGGTGGTGAGTTGTCCTTCCAGCAGATCGATGACGCATCCGATCTGCTGCAAGTCGCGCGCGCGCACCAGCAAAGAGGCCGGGCCGAAGACCTCCTGGCGCAGCGCCGCCTCCGACATGAAGCGCTCGGCGGTGACGGCAAGCAGCGCTGCCTGGCCCGGCTGCGCACCGGCTCCGGGACGGCCCCGTGCCAGACACTCCACGCCCGGGTGCGATAACAGCTGGTCGACGCCGCGGCGGTACGCGGTTTGAATCGCGCCGGTCAACATGGGCTGCGCCGCGCTGTCGTGCAGGGCAGCGGTGGCCGCCTGCTCGAAGGCATCGGTCTGGGAGTGCTCCAGCACCAGCACCACTCCGGGACTGGTGCAGAACTGCCCCGCCCCAAGCGTGACTGAGGCGATGTAGTCCTGTCCCAGTTGCGCGCCGCGCCGCCGCGCCGCGCCCGGCAGAAGGATCACCGGGTTGATGCTCGACATTTCTGCAAATACAGGGATGGGTTCGGCGCGAGCGGCGGCGACCCGGGCCAGCGCGAGGCCTCCGGCGCGGGAGCCAGTGAAACCGACGGCACGGATGTTCGGGTCCGCCACCAGTGCTGCGCCGAGCTCCGCAGTCGTGCCGGGCAGGTAGGAGAATGTACCCACCGGCAGGCCGCACGCTGCGACCGCCCCGCGGACTGCACGAGCCACCAGCTCACCGGTGCCGGCGTGGGCCGGATGGCCCTTGACCACGACCGGGCAGCCCGCCGCCAGGGCGGCGGCGGTGTCTGCGCCGGCCACGGAGAACGCCAGCGGAAAGTTCGAGGCACCGAACACCGCCACCGGGCCGATGCTGATATGGCGCCGCCGCAGGTCCGGCCGGCGGGCCGGCAGGCGCTGGGGCTGCTCCGGATCGATTGTGGCGTCGATCCACGCGCCCTCGCGCACAATCGAGGCGAAGAATTCCAGCTGTCCAACGGTGCGCTGGCGTTCACCTTCCAACCGCCCCCTTGGCAGGCCGGTTTCCGCCATCGCCCGCTCGATCAGTGCGTCCCCCAGTTCCAGGATCTCAAGTCCGATGCGCTGCAGAAACTGCGCCCGCCTCACCGGCGCCAGCTCATTGCAGGACTCGAAGGCAGCCGCGGCGAGTGCGCAGGCACGGGCCGCGTCCTGCGGGCCTGCCTCCTCGAAGCGCGGTGCGAGCGCCGCCCCTGTGACGGCATCGTAGGCTGCAAACGTGGCGGTGCGCGGGCTGTGATCCGCAGCCGCTCCAACCAGCACGGTGCCGGTGATCTCGCAGGATGGGGCCGGTGGTTGACTCGATGGCGTGTTCATTTGTCAGACATTATACTCAGACACCGGGATGCTGCGAGACGCGGATGCAGATTGGAATGCAGATTGACTGTGTGGCCGATTTGCAGGCCAGCCTGGGTGAAGGTCCGCTGTGGGACCCGGCCCGGGGCGTGCTGTGGTGGCTCGACATCCGCGGCGCCAAGCTGCATCGACATCATGCCGACAGCGGCATCAATCACTGCCAGCCGCTTGACTGTCGGCTCACCGCGCTGGGCCTGGCGGCCGGCGGTGGGCTGGTGGCCTGCGGTGACCGCGGCTTCGTCCGGCTGCGGGTCGACCCGGACCTGCGCGTAAGCATCATGGAGGTGCTGGCCGTGCCGGCGGAGCATGCCGGCAACCGGTTCAACGATGGCAAAGTCGATGAACACGGATGCTTCTGGGCCGGCACCATGGATGACGCTGAACAGACGGCGCGCGGGGCGCTGTATCGGCTGCAGGGTGACGGTCGGCTGCGGCAGGTGCGTGACGGCATCCGGGTGCCCAACGGGCCGTGCTTTCTCGCTGACGGCACGCTGCTGACGACTGACACCGCCGAGGGGGTTATCACGGCGCTGCAGCTGGACGCTGCGGGAGTGCCGGTGGCCGAGCGGACCTTCGCCCGGTTTACCTCCGGGGATGGCTTCCCCGATGGCATGACGGTGGATGCGCAGGATCATGTCTGGGTGGCGTTCTGGGACGGCTGGTGCCTGCGTCGTCTCTCGCCAGCGGGCGAGGTTGTCGCGCGCATCGACCTGCCGGTGCAACGGCCAACCTGCCCCGCCTTCGGCGGGGAACTGCTGCAGCAGCTGTACGTAACCAGCGCCCGCGTCGGCCTGGCGGCGGCCGACCTGACTCGGCAGCCGCTGGCAGGGGGGCTGCTGCGCCTTGAACCTGGGGTGTGCGGGCGGCCCGCGCCTTGTTTTGACGGCTAGGCCTGCGGTCTTCAGTCCTGCGTGGACTCGCTCTGCAGAGGTTCCTGGGCGAGCAGCCCCGTGCCGGGGCGGGGTGCGGAGCCCCACAGCGCGTAGGCCAGCACATACAGTTCGCAGGCGGCGGTCAGCAAAAAGGAGTGCTGCAGGCCGAAGCGATCCGCGAGCCAGCCTTGCACCACCACCAGCGCACCGCCTGCGATCGCCATCACCAGCAAGCCTGAACCTTCCTCGGTCAAGGGGCCCAGGCCGCGGATGGACAGGGTGAACATGGTCGGGAACATGATCGAGTGGCACAGTCCGACCAGGATCAACGCCACCATGGCTGTGGTGCCGGGGGCAAGGCTCGCCACCAGCATGGTGACGAAGGCTGCGGCAGCGAAACCGGCCAGCACCCGCTGCGCGGGCAGCGACCGCATCAACAGGCCGCCGACCAGCCTGCCGACCATCATGCCGCCCCAGAGCAGGAAGAGGTAGTGTGATGCCTGGACGTGCGTCAGACCCGCGATCTGGGGCTGGGACACGAAGTTGATGAACAGGTTGGCGACGCCGATCTCCGCGATGAGATAAATGAAGATACCAGGCACGCCGAGCACCAGGTTGCGGTGCCGCCACAGCGAGTGGCGGCGACGCTCCCGGGCGGACGCGCGGCGCGTCTGTGAGCCTGTATCCGGCAAAGGAAAACGCGAGATGAGCAGCGCGAGGGCGATCAGCACCACGGCGACAATGAGGTAGGGCAGCTGCACTGCCCGCGCATCAGCCAGGTGCTGCGCGGCGCTCAGCGTCTGACCTGAGCGCGCCGTACCGGCCACCGAACGTCCCAGGATCAGGTAGCCGCCGAACAGCGGCGCGAGTGTCGTGCCCAGGGAGTTGCAGGCTTGTACCAGGTTCAGGCGCGCCGAGGCGGTGGAGGCCGGTCCGACCACCGCCACGTAAGGATTGGCGGCCACCTGCAGCAGCGTGATGCCGCTGGCGATGATGAACAAGGCGGTGAGGGTGATGCCGTAGGAGGGCAGGCGCGACGCGGGGATCATGCCCAGGGCACCGCACGCCATGACCGCCAGGCCCAGCACCAGGGAGCGGCGATAGCCGATGCGCTCAATCAGCCAGGCCGAGGGCATCGAGGCGACGAAGTAGGCGATGAACCACACCGACTCGATCAGCGTGGTCTGCAGGTAATCCAGCTGAAAGACGCTCTTCAGGTGCGGCAGCAGCGTGTTGTTGATGACGGTGACGAAGCCCCAGACGAAGAACAGGCTGGCCAGCAGTCGCAGCGCAGCGGCGTGGCCCAGCGACGTATCGGCTGTCTGCTGCGCGTGTGTGAGCGCGGTACCCTGCCCTGCTGCCATTCCTTCCCTCGCCCCTCATGGTGCGGACAATCGCCGCAATATCGTTATAATTGTCTGAGTATATACTCCGCGCGCCGCCGCACGTGCAAGGGACCTGAACGATGAACCATCATGCCCTGGTTAAGATCTGCGCCAGCGTGCTGCTGTGTGCACCAGCCGCCGCCGGGGCGGCGGACGCACGCCGTGCGCCCTTCGGCCGCCTGCCCGACGGCACCAGGATCGAGGCCGTGACCCTGCAAAATGCGCACGGCATCAGCGCGCGCATCCTCACCTACGGGGCGACGCTGCAGGCACTGATCACGCCGGATCGCCACGGACATCTGGCGGACATCGCGCTCGGCTATGACGATATCGCGGACTACGTCGCGCATCCGAACTACTATGGAGCCACCATCGGGCGTTTTGCCAACCGCATCGGCGGCGCTCAGTTCAGCCTTGATGGACACACCTATCGGCTGGCGATGAACGACAAGCCAAATTCCCTGCATGGTGGCAGCATCGGCTTCGACAAGCGGACCTGGGGTATCGCCGAGATGCGCTCGGGGCCGACCGCCAGCGTCACATTCACCCTGACCAGCGCGGCCGGCGACCAGGGCTACCCGGGCACGCTGCAGGTGCGGGTGCGCTACTGGCTGGATGAGTCCGGCAACCTCGGCATTGACTACACGGCCACCACAGATGCGCCTACCGTGGTGAATCTCACCAATCACTCGCTGTTCAATCTGGCAGGGGAGGGTTCGCGTGACGGTGTGCTCGATCAGCGGCTCACCATCCCGGCCAGCCATTACACCCCGGTCGATGCCACTCTGATCCCCACCGGGGTACTGCTACCCGTGGCGGGCACCGCGTTCGATTTCCGGCGAGGGCGTATCATCGGCCAGGACATTCGCGACGGCAGCGACCCGCAGATCCGGGCCGGGCGCGGCTATGACCACAACTTCGCGCTGGATGCCGGGCTCACGCCCCGGCCCAAATTCGCGGCGCGCCTGGAGGACCCGGGCTCGGGCCGGGTGCTGGAGGTATGGTCCACCGAGCCGGGGCTCCAGGTGTACACGGGGAACTTCCTGGATGGTACGCACGCCGGTAAGCACGGCCACCTGTACCGGATGGGGGACGGCATCGCGCTGGAGCCGCAGAAGTTCCCCGACGCGCCGAACGTGCCCCAATTTGTCTCCGCCAGGCTCAATCCCGGTGCGACCTATCACCATCATCTCATCTTCCGTCTGTCCACTACGCCTTAGAGTCCACCGAGAGTCCACCGATGACGCATCCCGCCAGACCCCTGCGCAGCCGCGCGTGGTTCGATAATCCCCACAACATCGACATGACCGCGCTGTACCTGGAGCGCTATCTGAACTTCGGCATCAGCCTGGAGGAACTGCGCTCGGGACGGCCCATCATCGGCATTGCGCAGACGGGGTCGGATTTATCGCCCTGCAACCGACACCACCTGGTGCTGGCGCAGCGGGTGCGGGACGGCATCCGCGAGAACGGGGGTATACCGCTGGAGTTCCCGGTGCATCCGATCCAGGAAACGGGTAAACGTCCGACGGCGGGCCTGGACCGCAATCTGGCCTATCTTGGTCTGGTGGAAACGCTGTACGGCTACCCGCTGGACGGGGTGGTGCTCACGATCGGCTGCGATAAGACCACGCCGGCCTGCCTGATGGCGGCCGCCACTGTGAACATACCGGCGATCGCGTTGTCGGTCGGGCCCATGCTGAACGGCTGGCACCAGGGCGAACGCACCGGCTCGGGCACCATCGTCTGGAAGGCGCGGCAGATGCTCGCCACAGGACAGATCGATCAGGAGGGCTTCATTCGCCTGGTGGCTTCCTCGGCCCCTTCCACCGGCTATTGCAACACCATGGGCACGGCGACCACGTTGAACTCCCTGACCGAGGTGCTCGGCATGATGCTGCCGGGCTCGGCTGCGATTCCGGCGCCGTACCGTGACAGGCAGGAGGCCGCATACCACACGGGCCGGCGCATCGTGGAGATGGTCGCCGAGGACCTCAAGCCCTCGGACATCCTGACACGCGAGGCGTTCCTGAACGCCATCGTGGTCAACTCCGCCTTGGGCGGCTCCACCAATGCGCCGATACACCTTGCCGCCATCGCACGGCACATGGGTGTGCCGCTGCCGCTGCAGGATTGGCAGACCCACGGTCACGACGTGCCGCTGCTGGTGAACCTGCAGCCGGCTGGCGAGTATCTGGGTGAGGACTTCTATCGTGCCGGCGGCGTGCCTGCCGTCGTCAACCAGCTGCTGCAGGCGGGGCTTTTGCAAGAGGCCGCGCTCACCGTCACAGGGCGCAGCCTCGGCGAGAACTGCCGTGGCAGCCGTATCGAGGATGAGCGGGTGATCCGGCCGCTGTGCCGCCCGCTGCTGCCGCGGGCCGGGTTCCTCGTGCTCAAGGGCAATCTGTTCGATGCCGCCATCATGAAGACCAGCGTGATCAGCGCTGAGTTCCGTGCGCGCTACCTGAGCAACCCGCAGGACCCTGATGCCTTCGAGGGCCCGGCGGTGGTGTTTGACGGGCCGGAAGATTATCACCGCCGCATCGATGATCCGGCGCTGCAGGTCACGGCGCAGTCCATCCTGTGCATGCGCGGCGCCGGACCGGTAGGCTACCCGGGGGCGGCCGAGGTCGTGAACATGCGCCCGCCGGCCTACCTGATCCGCGACGGCATCGAGGCGCTGCCCTGCGTGGGCGACGGCCGCCAGTCGGGCACCTCCGCCTCGCCGTCCATACTCAATGCCTCACCCGAGGCTGCCATTGGCGGCGGGCTGTCCCTGGTGCGCACGGGTGACCGCGTGCGCATAGACCTGCGGCGTGGCACCGCCGACGTCATGGTGAGCGAACAGGAACTGCAGGCACGGCGGTTGGCGCTGCAGCAGGCGGGCGGTTATGCCTACCCGCGCTCGCAGACACCATGGCAGGAGATTCAGCGCCAGCTCACCGGACAGCTCGACCGTGGCGCCATCCTGGAGGGCAGCGAGCAGTTTCAAAGACTGGCGCAGTCGGCAGGAGTGCCGCGCGACAACCATTGAACCCGGCAGTTTCGGAGGCGCTCCAATGAGTCCCGCAAAACAGTCCCACTGCAAATTGGTGCTGCTGGTCGCGCTGTTGTGCGCAGCGCGAGGCGCGATCGCCGCGGAACCAGCCCGGGAGCCGGTCGTCGAGATGGGCATCGATGCGGGCCACCCCGGTGCGCGCATCCACCGTGAGGTCTTCGGTCAGTTCGCCGAGCACCTGGGCGGCGGCATCTACGGCGGCATCTGGGTGGGCCGCAACTCATCGATCCCGAACGTACGTGGCATCCGCAGTGACGTGGTCGCAGCGTTGAGGGCGCTGAAGGTGCCGGACGTGCGCTGGCCCGGTGGCTGCTTCGCAGATGAGTATCACTGGCGCGATGGCGTCGGTCCGGCCGGGCAGCGGCGCGCGACCGTCAATACGAACTGGGGGGATGTGCCGGAGTCCAATGCCTTCGGTTCCGATGAGTTCATGGACTTCCTGCAGCAGATCGGCAGCCAGCCCTACCTGTCGGTGAACGTCGGCTCCGGCTCGGTGCGTGAGGCGGCTGACTGGCTCGCCTATCTGACGGCACCCACGACCACCGCTGCCGGGCGGGAGCGGGCCGCGAACGGACACCCGGCGCCGTACCGCGTCCCGTACCTGGGCCTGGGCAACGAGAGCTGGGGTTGTGGCGGAGCCCTGTCACCGGACTTTTACGTCAACGAAATGCGGCGCTTCAGTCGCTTTGTGCACAACTACAACCCCGCGCAGCGCGGGCCGCAGGCCATGCAGCGCATTGCAGTGGGTGCCGATGGCGCCAGCACCGACTATCTCCAGAGCGTCATGCAGGCCTGGCACGACAAGGTGTGGAGCTGGGACATCGAGGGGGTATCGCTGCACTACTACAGCTCTGCCGGCTGGCCCCCGGCGCATCCGAGCCAGCACTTCGGGGAAGATGA
The DNA here is from genome assembly GCA_027451085.1 of Gammaproteobacteria bacterium. Taxonomy (GTDB): domain Bacteria; phylum Pseudomonadota; class Gammaproteobacteria; order Steroidobacterales; family Steroidobacteraceae; genus DAIDKA01. Next base: position 1,012 of record DAIDKA010000227.1, on the reverse strand, counting down.
ATACGCGCTCCTGCTGGCTGATACGCTGCGCATGGAGCGGCTGATCCGCACGCAGACGGCGCTGATGGATCGCTACGATCCACAGCGCAAGGTGGCCCTGGTCGTGGATGAGTGGGGCACCTGGCTGGCACCGCTGCCCGGCAGCAACCCAGGCTTCCTGATGCAGCAGAACTCCCTGCGCGATGCGCTGCTGGCGGCGCTGAATCTGAACATCTTCGCACGCCATGCCGAGAGGGTGCGCATGGCCAACATCGCCCAGATGATCAACGTGCTGCAGGCCATGGTCCTGACGGACGGTCCGCGCCTGGTGCTGACGCCGACCTATCACGTGTTCCGCATGTACGTGCCGTTCCAGGACGCCAGCCTGCTGCCGGTGAGTCTGCAGCCCGGGCGCTACGTAAAAGGAGCGTTGCGGTTGCCGCAGGTGGACGGGATCGCGGCACGCGAAGCCGACGGGCGCATCGCGGTCGCGCTGGTGAACCTCGACCCGGCACGTGCCATCGCGGTGCGTATCCATCTGGACCACGGTCGCATCGGCGCCGTCCGCGCCGAGCAGCTCACGGCACCTCAGGTGGACGCGGTGAACACTTTTTCCGATCCGACGGCGGTGGTGCCGCGGGCCCTGGCTGCATCTGCTGCAGATGCAGCGCTGCGGGTTGTTCTGGCGCCGAAGTCGGTGTCGGTGCTGCAGTTCGAGTCACTTGAGCATGGAGGGAAGCGATGATGGAACACAGCAGACTGCGGGTGATCTGGGCATTGCTGCTGCTGGCGGTGGCACCGGCCGGACAATGTGCGACGGCGGATCTGGCTGCGCGCTGCGCGACACTGCAGACGCCGGACATCCCGGGGCTCGTCGTGGAACGGGTCGCACTGGTGCCGGCCGGCAGCGTGCAGACCGGTGCCACGGCCGGCAGCACGGTGCAGCTGCCGGCGCACTGCCTGTTCCGGGGTACCCTCAATCCCCGCACCGGGGCGGACGGCCAGCACCTGGGGATCGGCATCGAGCTGCGCC
>DAIDKA010000226.1 GCA_027451085.1 Gammaproteobacteria bacterium | reverse complement strand
CGCACCCGGAGCTGTTCGATGCCTACCACGAAGCTCTGGACGGCCTGCGCTCGGGTGCTCAGCCGCACCGGTCGCTGCGCGTGTTCGAGAGGCGCCTGCTGATGCAGATCGGCTATGGACTGGAACTCGAGGCGGATTCGGCAGGAAGGCCGGTTGCATCCAACGGCTACTATCGCTTCCGGCCCGGCGAGGGGCTGCTGAGGGTCGCGGCCGGCGATGCGGGCGCGCTGCCCGGCAGTACGCTGCTGGCGCTCGCCGCCGATGCTCCGGATGGTGAGGACGACCTTTTGTGCGCGCGGCGCCTGCTGGCGGCCGCGCTGGAGCATTGCCTGGAGGGCAGGACCATCACCACCCGGGCGGTGGCGCTGGCGTGCCGTCCACCGGCGCTGCAGGTTTCCAAGGAAGAGACATGAGACATTCCAACATCCTGCTCGGCGTGAACGTCGACCATGTGGCCACGGTGCGCCAGGCGCGCCGCTCGAGCTACCCTGACCCGGTGCATGCGGCACTGCTGTGCGAGCAGTCCGGTGCCGACAGCATCACCGTGCACCTGCGCGAGGACCGCCGCCACATCCAGGACCGCGACATCCATGTGCTGAAGCAGGTGCTGCAGACGCGCATGAACCTGGAACTGGCGCTGGCGCCGGAAATGGTGGAAATCGCGAGCAGTGTCCGGCCCGCCGACTGCTGCCTCGTGCCCGAGCGCCGCTAGGAGATCACGACCGAAGGCGGGCTGGATGTCGCCTCGCAGATCGACCGGGTGCGCGAGGCCGTGCAGGTGCTGACCGCCGCCGGCAGCCGTGTCTCGCTGTTCATCGATCCGCAGCCGCGCCAGGTGGAGGCGGCCAGGCACGTCGGTGCGCCGGCCATCGAGCTGCACACCGGCGCGTATGCGCAAAGTGTTGGCGCCCAGCAGGCCACGGAGCTGGCACGGCTGGCCGAGGCCGCGGAGCTGGGGAGCCGGCTGGGTCTGTCGGTGCATGCCGGACATGGCCTGCACTACCACAACGTGCAGCCGGTGGCGGCCATCCCGCAGATCATCGAGCTGAACATCGGGCACGCCATCATCGCGCGGGCCATCTTCGATGGGCTGCCCAGGGCCGTGGCGGACATGAAGGCATTGATGCAGGCGGCGCGCGCGTGAACTTCCTGGTCTTCGACATCGAGACCGTCCCGGACGTGGACCTGGGGCGCAAGCTGCATGGCCTGCACGGACTGCCGGATGCGGACGTCGCCGAGGGCATGTTCACCCTGCGCCGGCAGGAGTCCGGTACGGACTTCCTCAAGCACACCCAGCAGCGCGTCGTGGCGATCTCCTGCGTGCTGCGCAGCCGGGATCAGCTCAAGGTCTGGAGCCTGGGGGAGCCGGATTCCAGCGAGGCGGAACTCATCACGCGCTTTTATGACGGTCTCGACCGCTTTTCTCCGGACCTGGTGTCCTGGAACGGCGCCGGCTTCGACCTGCCGGTGCTGCACTACCGGGCATTGAAGGCGGGCATCCAGGCGCCGCGCTACTGGGAGACAGGCGACGGCGACAGCGCCTTCCGCTGGAACAACTACCTGTCGCGGTTTCATTGGCGGCATACGGACCTCATGGATGTGCTGGCTGGCTTCCAGCCGCGCGCCGGGGCCAAACTGGTGGAGGTGGCGGCATTGCTGGGGCTGCCCGGCAAGCTGGGCTTCGACGGCAGCCAGGTCTGGGACGCCTTCCAGGCGGGCGAAATCATCCGCATCCGCCAGTACTGCGAGACCGATGTATTGAACACCTGGCTGATCAATCTGAGGTTTGAACTGATGCGTGGCCGCCTCTCGCCCGGGGCATATGCGGCCGAGGTCGAGCGCGTGCGCGCGCTGCTGGGCGCATCGTCCGAGCCGCATATGCAGGAGTTCCTCAAGGCCTGGGATGCCCTGGGCGCCGCCACGGGAGGGCTTTGATGACCCGCGGCAAAAAGACGCCGGCGCCGCCGGAAGAGGGCGTGGTCGCAGGCCTGACGCACGATGGCGACGGCGTGGTGCGCGGTGACGACATCAAGACGGCCTTCGTGGGCGGCTCGCTGCCCGGCGAGCGCATCCGGTTCCAGCGCGTGCAGCGCCACCGCAGTCACGATGAATGCCGGCTGCTGGAGGTCATCGAGGCCTGCGCGGACCGCGTCACGCCACGCTGCGCACACTTCGGCGTCTGCGGCGGCTGCTCGTTGCAGCACCTTGCGGGGGAGCGCCAGATCGAGGTCAAGCAGCAGGAACTCATGGACGGGCTGACGCGCGTGGCGAAGGTCGCGCCACGTACCTGGCTGCCCGCGCTGCGGAGCCAGAGCTGGGGGTACCGCCGCCGCGCGCGCCTGGGTGCGCGCTATGTCCCCAAGAAGGGTCGCGTCGTCGTGGGTTTCCGCGAGCGCCTGGCGCCTTACATCGCGGCGCTGGAGCGCTGCGAGGTGCTGGCTGAGCCGGTGGGTTCGCTGATCACGCCGCTGTCACAGCTTCTGACCGGGCTGTCCATCCGTGAGCATGTACCGCAGATCGAAGTGGCGGTGGCGGAAAATGCCACTGCGCTGGTGCTGCGGGTGATGCGGCCGCCGTCACCGGCGGACATCGATGCACTGCGGGCTTTCGAGGCGCAGCATGGGTTGTGGCTGTACCTGCAGCCGCAGGGCCTGGACTCGGTGCAGCGTCTGCCGCCGGCCGAGGCCGGCGCGGCTGTGGCCGATGCCGCGTTGCGCTACACCTTCCCCGGGTTCGGCATCAGCTATGACTTCCGGCCCACGGATTTCGTGCAGGTCAACGCAGCGATCAACCAGGCCATGGTGCAGCGCGTCATTGAATTGCTGGAACTGACCCCGGACGCGCGGGTGCTGGACCTGTTCTGCGGCCTGGGTAATTTCACACTGCCCCTGGCACGCCGCGCCGGGGAGGTCATCGGCCTGGAGGGGGATGCGGAGCTGGTTGCCCGGGCGCGGCACAATGCGTCGCTGAATGGCATCACCAACGCCCGGTTTATTGCCGCCGACCTCACGCAGGCCTTGGACAAGCACGAGCCCTGGCTCACAAAAGGCTTTTCTCATGTGGTCCTGGACCCTCCCCGGGCCGGCGCGTTGGACGTAATGCCAACCATTGCTCAACTTTCACCTTGCAAAGTCGCATACATTTCATGTCATCCGGGGAGCCTGGCGCGCGATATCGGCGTGCTGGTTCACGAACACGGATTTGAACTGCAGGCCGCGGGTGTGCTGGACATGTTCCCGCATACCGCCCACGTGGAATCGCTGGCGGTGCTGACGCCGCCGACGCGGGTTGGGAAGGGGGGCAGGACGGCCGTGTCCCTCGTCAAGGAAAAGGATTGAAGAGCGCATGAGCCTCGGGCCGCTGATGATCGACCTGGCTGGGACCCGGATCCAGCCGGACGAACGGGAGATGCTGCTGCATCCCCTGGTCGGTGGCGTCATCCTGTTCTCCCGCAACTATGCAGACCCGGAACAGCTGACAGAGCTGGTCTCAGCCATCCACGCCGTGCGTACGCCGCCACTGCTGGTGTCGGTGGATCACGAGGGTGGGCGGGTGCAGCGGTTCCGCGGCGGTTTCAGTCGCCTGCCGCCTGCCCGCCGCATCGGTCAGCTGTACGGCACCGACCGCGAGGCGGGCCTGGCCGCGGCGCGCAGCATGGGCTGGCTGATGGCCGCAGAGCTGCGCGCGCATGGTGTCGATCTGTCCTTTGCTCCCACGGTCGATCTCGATTACGGAGTCAACGAGGCCATCGGTGATCGCGCCTACCATCGGCGCGCCGCCGCCGTTTCGGAACTCGCCATCGCCTGGATGCATGGCATGCGTGATGCCGGCATGGCGGCCACCGCCAAGCATTTTCCAGGCCACGGCGCCGTGGTGTCTGATTCGCACGTGTCGCTGCCGGTGGACCGGCGCGCGCTGGGCGACCTGGACGATGAGCTGATGCCGTACCGGCGCCTGATCGCCAATGGACTGCCCGCCGTGATGGTGGCGCATATCCTGTTCCCGGCCGAACATGACCGCCCGGCCAGCCTGTCGCGCTTCTGGATCGAGGGCGTGCTGCGCGGCCAGCTGCGCTTCCAGGGCGCGGTGTTCACCGATGACCTTTCGATGGGCGCCGTCGCCGCGGGCGGCGACATCATTGAACGTTCGCAGCAGGCGCTGGCCGCGGGCTGCGACATGCTGCTGGTGTGCAACAACCGCGCGGACACCGATGCTGCGCTCGATGGGCTCAAGGTTGCCCCGGCGCCGGTTTCAACGCTGCGCCTGGCGCGCATGCACGGCCGCGAACAGCACTCCCGCGCCGAACTCATGGCGCTTCCTGCCTTTCGCGCCGCGCAGGAAACCCTAGGCAGGCTCGATGCCACCCCTTCACTCCACCTTGACGCAGGCCGCGCATGACACACCCCTTCAACGACGCCTGGCGCGAGATCGTGGACCAGTCCCCCGAAGGGGTCGTGGTCTGCGACGCCACGGTCAAGGACCATCCGGTGCTGTATGCGAACGATGCCTTCGTCCGGCTGTGCGGCCGTCCCGCAGCCGAACTGCTGGGCCGCAACCTGCGCATGCTGCAGGGCTCGGACACGGACCAGGAGGGCCGCCAGCGGCTGCGCGAGGCCTTGATGCGCGGTGAAACCAGCCGCGTGATGCTGCGCAACTACCGTCCGGACGGCAGCCAGTTCTGGAACGAGATCGTGCTGCAGCCGGTGCGCGATGCCTCCGGCACGCTGGCGCAGTGGGTCAGCTATCACCGCGAGCTGCGCGACCGCCTGCGCGGCTCGGACCACTTCTCGCTCCAGGGCCTGCCGGCCTGGATGCGCGAGGACCGTCTCACCGGACTGCAGTCCCGGGGCTATGTCGAAGAACTGCTGCTGCGGGACTGGGGCGTGGCCCAGCGCGAGGGTGGCGAGGTCGGTCTGACGTTCTTCGACATCGATGACCTCTGCGCCTACAACAGCATCTTCGACCGCACCGCCGGGGATGCTGTCATCCGTCGGGTGGCGCGGGTCGTCGGCGGCTCCTACCGGCGCAGCGGTGACCTGATCGGCCGCTGGGACGGAGGCACCTTCGTGGTGCTGACGCACCAGGCCGAGAACATGCTCAAGGCCCACGAGTACGCCCGGGAGGTGCTGGAACGGGTGCGCAACCTGATGGTGCATCACCCGCGTGCCAGCGCCAGCGGCCGCTACCTGACGCTGAGCGCCGGCGCCTGCACCCTGGTGCCGCCGCGCGAGCTTGCGCTGTCGGACTGCATCGGCGCCAGCCTGCGCGCACTGCAACGCGCCAAGGGCCGGGGCAAGAACACGGTCTGCACGCCGGAACAGGTGGACTTCAACCTTTCCGCGGCGCGCGGCACGGGCACCTGATCCGCGCGCCTGTCCCGGCGCGGCGCAGACCTACTTCGCGGGGCGCTGTGCGGGCGTCACCAGTGCGATCACGCCGAAGGCCGGGTTGTCGAAGTAATTACGCTCGTAGAGCTTCACGCGGTGGCTGTCGTGCAGGGTGAACGTGGTGCCGGGCGCGGCCGACAGGCCTGCAGGCGGATCGGCCACCGACAGATCGAGCGCCAGGCCCAGGTGCAGGAACTCACCGCGCTCGAGCGTGACCGAGCCGGCAAGGCCGGGAACGTCGATGCCCAGCTGCTGCAGGCTCATGAACGACTTGCGTCCCCAGGGGCTCGCGTTCTGCACCCAGCCCACGTGCGCCACCACCGGGTAGACACCGCTGGACTTGAGCCGCGATGCGACGTCGGTGAGCTGGAATTCGCTGCTGTCCAGCGTGCGGATGAAACGGCCATTGGCGGTGGCATCGGCATCGCCACTGCGGTCCTCGCCGGACTCGGGCGCCGGGGGGGCGAGGGCGGCGGCCGCGGCCCAGTCCTCCGGGCTGCCCTGTGTGGATGCGATGCGGAAGATCACGAGTTCCACGTCGTAGCCGGCGGCTCTCGTGGCCACAGGCGCGGCGGGGGCCACGGGGCGTGGCTCGG
>DAIDKA010000225.1 GCA_027451085.1 Gammaproteobacteria bacterium | reverse complement strand
GATGAAGTACAGCGTGACGTTCTGGCGGAAGGCCATCAGCGCCAGCGTCGCAGCGATGCCCACCCCCACGACGATGCCCAGCACCAGCAACAGCCGCTGGCGGCGCTGCGGGGTCATGCTGCCTGCTCCTGCGCGGCCAGCCGGCGACGGGCTTCGGTCTTGGCCTGCGCCAAAAGGCGCCGGGCCCAGGCGATGTTCAGCACCACTGCCAGCAGGGTCAGGCCGTAGGAAGGCCAGACATAGGCCGCGTACTTGCCCATGGCGAGGAACTGGGCCATGGAATGGAACTGGACCGTCATGCCAGTGCCTCCCGGACCCAGGTGGCGGAACGCTCACGGCGCAGGACTTCGCCCTGCAGGCGCACCAGCACCACGGCGGCGAAGAACAGCGTGAAGCCCAGCATGCTGACCAGGAGCGGTATCAGCATGGGGGTCGCAATGGTGTCCTTGCCGGCCAGGCTCAGGGATGAGCCCTGGTGCAGGGAATTCCACCAGACCACCGAGTATTTCACGATCGGCACATTGACGATTCCCACAACGGCCAGCACGGCGCTGGCGCGATCTGCGCGCTGCAGGTCATCAAATGATGATCTCAGGCCCATGTAGCCCAGGTACAGGAACAGCAGCAGCAGCTCCGAAGTCAGGCGTGGATCCCACACCCAGTAGGTGCCCCACATGGGCTTGCCGAACAGCGAACCGGTGGCCAGTGCAACGGCGGTGAAGGAGGCACCGACCGGCGCGCAGGCCGCGGCCACCGCATGCGCCACCTTGATGCGCCAGATGAGCCCCACCCCCGCCGCCACACCCATCCAGGTATAGATCATCAGCGACAGCCAGGCGGCGGGCACATGGACATAGATGATGCGGAAACCATCGCCCTGCTGGTAATCGGCCGGTGCGATCACCAGGCCGTCGAACAGGCCGAGGAGGATCACAAGCGCGGCGCTCCAGGCGAACCAGGGCATGAGCCGGCCTGCCAGCCGGTACACATATGGCGGCGAACCCAGGCGGTGAAACCACGTCCACGTCACGACCGAGACCTCATAGCTACTCCAGGCTGATCCGTACTGCCGCGGCCGCCGCCAGCGGCGCCAGCGTGACCGCCAGCACCACGATGGCGCCCAGCAGTTCCATCGGCGCGGCGACTGCCTCGCCGCGGATGGCCAGTGTAGTAGCCTGGGAACCAAAAATGAGCACTGGAACCACCAGCGGCAGAACCAGGATGCTGAGCAGCACGCCGCCACGCCTGACCCCCAGGGTGAGCGCTGCCCCGATGCTGCCGATCAGGCTCAGCGCCAGGCTTCCCAGGCCCAGTGTGGCGGTGATTCCGGGGAAGGCGGACACCGGCACACCCAGCGCTGCGCCTGCCAGGGGGGCCACCAGCGCCAGCGGCAACCCGGTGAGCAGCCAGTGCGCGGCCGTCTTGGCCAGCAGCAGCCAGGTCAGTGACTGCCCCGACAGCGCGTACTGCTCCAGCGTGCCGTCCGCCGCATCGTCCCGGAACAGGAACTCCAGGGCCAGCAGGGCCGAGAGCAGCGCGGCCACCCACAGTACCCCGGGGGCGATCAGGCGCAGCTGCGACAGCTGCGGCGATATCGCCAGCGGAAACAGCGTGGTCACCAGCAGGAAGAAGGCGAGCGGGTGCACGCAGTGTTCCGGCCGGCGCACGGCCAGCATCAGGTCACGCATCAGCACCAGGCGCAGCGCGTTCATGCCGCCAGCTCGAAGCGGTTCAGGCGGTGGGCCTCGACCTGCAGCCCCTGGTGCACGGCGGCGATCACGAGGTTGCCCGCGGCGGCATGCGCACTCACCAGGCGGGAAACCAGCGCCTGCCCGGCCGTGTCGAGGTTGGTGGTCGGCTCATCCAGCAGCCACAGCGGCGCACGGCACAGCAACAGTCCGGCCAGGGCCACGCGGCGCTTCTGTCCCGCCGACAGGGTGCGCACGGGACGATCCGCGAACGTGGTGGCGGTGGTCTCTGCCAGCGCCGAATCCAGTTCGGTTGCAGTGAGCGGCCGGCGCAGGCCTATCCAGAAGCGCAGGTTTTCGCGCGCCGTGAGATCCGGTTTCAGCGGCGCCTCATGGCCCAGGTAGATCGTCACCGCATGAAAACCCGCCAGGTCCGCACGCACGTCCCGGCCTGCCCACAGCACGCGCCCCTGCTCCGGGTGCGCGAGGCCGCACAGCGCGCGCAGCAGCGTGGTTTTGCCGGCGCCATTGACGCCCGTGAGCTGCAGCACCTCACCGGGGTTGGCCGACAGGCTGACCCCCTTGAGCACATGGCGATCCCCGCGCCACAAATGAAGATTTTCCGCGCGCAGGTTGTACCGGCTCATGATCCCACCGCAATCAACTGAATATCTTCGCAAACTCAGGGGGTTATAGCCACCACTTATCCGCGGCGGCCGATTTTGCACCGGCCCGCGCAGATCAACCGGCCCGGGATTCAGGCGGCTGAAACCCGAGGCAACCGGATCGGAGGTCTGACACTGCAGGTAGTACACTCTGAGCCCCACGCCCCGGTGGTGTAATTGGTAGCCACAGCAGACTTAAAATCTGCCGGCCGCAAGGCCATACCGGTTCAAGTCCGGTCCGGGGCACCACGTTCGATGAGGTGACCCATGGCCGCTGCCCGACCCCGTAGACAAACCCGCGCGCCGGCAGGCAAGCCTGCCCTTCGCATCCTGGCGATCGACATCGGTGGCTCGCATGTCAAGGCGCTGCTGTCCGGAGAGAGTGAACTGCGCCGGTTCGATTCCGGGCCCGCCCTCACACCCCGGCAGATGGTCGCCGGCATCAAACGACTCACCCGCGACTGGAAATTCGATGTGGTCTCCATCGGCTATCCGGGCGCCGTCTGGCACGGCCGGCCGGCGGCGGAACCGCACAACCTGGGCAAGGGCTGGGTGGGCTTCGACTACGAACGTGCCCTGGGCAAGCCGGTGCGCATGCTCAACGATGCGGCCATGCAGGCCATCGGCAGCTATGAGGGCGGCCGCATGCTGTTCCTCGGCCTTGGCACAGGTCTGGGCACCACGCTCATCATCGACGGTACGCTCGAAGCCATGGAACTGGGGCACCTGCCCTACCGCAAGGGACGCACCTATGAGGACTACCTCGGGGAAGCCGGACTGGAACGCCTCGGCAAACGCAGGTGGCGCAAGGTCGTGCAGGACGTCATCAAGCAGCTGGTCAGCGCTTTCGAGGTGGATTACGTGATGGTGGGCGGAGGCAATGCCCGCGTGCTGAAGGCACTGCCGCTGCGCGGGCGCCTCGGCGATAACGCCAATGCCTTCACGGGCGGCTTCCGGCTGTGGACCGATCCGCTGTGGCAGACCACCGGGATGGCGAAAGCAAAACGAGGCTAGAATACCGGCGCCGCACCACCGGGGACCCACGATGATCCGACGCCTGCTTGCCCTGTTCGCCTTCGCCGTCCTGCTGCCCGCTGCGCATGCCCAGGGGGCTGCCAGGTGGGTCGAGGGCACCAATTACTACGACATCAACCCGCAGCTGCGCACCTCGGTGCCGGCCGGCAAGATCGAGGTGACGGAGGTCTTCTCCTACGGCTGTCCGCACTGCTCGAACTTCCGTCCGGTGATGAAGCAGCTCAAGGCAAGCCTGCCGCCCAATGCGCAGATCACCTATGTGCCGGCCTCATTCAACCCGTCGGAAAGCTGGCCGCTGTTCCAGCGCGCCTACTGCACCGCCCAGATCCTCGGCGTGGCGGACAAGGGCCACGACGCCATATTTGACGCGGTGTGGAAGTCCGGTGAGCTGGCCGTGGTGGACATGAGCACCGGGCGGTTGAAGACCCCGGCGCCCACCATCGAAGACGTGGCGCAGGTCTACCACAAGGTTGCCGGCGTGCCGGTGGACAAGTTCGTCAATGTCAGCCAGAGTTTTGCGGTCGGCATCAAGATGAAGGAAGACGACACCTTCATCATGCACGCCCTGGTGGATTCCACTCCCACCATCGTGGTGAACGGCAAGTACCGGGTCACGATGGAGTCCGCCGGCGGTGCGGACCAGGTGTTGCAGGTGGTCAAGTACCTGGTGCAGAAGGAGTCAGGCCACTGATGCGGGCCGGACCGTGGGTCCGCTGCTCACGGCCGAAGTCCACACGCAACTGCGCGCGGCGTGGGCGGCAGGCCGAACCGACTGCACCTGCTCCTTCGATCTCGGTCGCACGCAGGTCCGGTCGGTGCTCGGGCCGGACGGCTGGACCTGCAACGGGCAGCGTTACGCCTGGACGGACGGCTTGCGGGAGCGCACCGTCTATCACTGGGATGGCGCAGCCTTTGCCAAGGTCGAGCGCTGGTCCGGCTCCCTGATCAAGCTGGTGCCCACCCCCTGGGGCGCTCCGACCTTTGAGATCGACGGCATCAAGATGCTGCCGACGGCACGCGTCTCACCTTTCGAGGACGCGCGCACCAAGGTGCGGCTGGCGCGGGTGCGCGGCACAACCGTGCTCGACACCTGCGGCGGGCTGGGGTATTTCGCCGCCTGCTGCCTCAGCGAAGGCGCCGGCCGCGTCCTGTCGTGTGAAAAAAATCCGGACGTGATCTGGCTGCGCAGCCACAACCCCTGGTCGCCCCGCCTCGAGCCGCCCGATGGTGCACCGGCCACCGACGCCAGCGGCCGTCTGACGCTCATCAACACGGACATCGCGCGGCACATCGCAACCCTGCCCGCGACCTCGGTGGAGGTGGTGCTGCATGATCCGCCGCGGTTCGGGATCGCCGGCGAGCTGTATTCGCTGGCCTTCTACGAACAGCTCGCGCGGGTCCTGCGCCGCGGCGGACGGCTGTTCCACTACACGGGCACGCCGAACAAGCTCACCAGCGGCCGCGACCTGCCCGCCGAGGTCAGCAGGCGCCTGCAGCAGGCCGGCTT
>DAIDKA010000224.1 GCA_027451085.1 Gammaproteobacteria bacterium | reverse complement strand
TAGCTTCGCCTGGTCCAGGAACTCCGGTGGGACCCAGATCCAGTGTGTAGGCCCGCCAAAGGGCCCATCCCCGACAATTCTATTGGGGACGGACTCGGCACTTAGCCGCCGGGCCACCACCCGTGCCGCAATGGCACTGCTGAACTCCGCCAGGGTCACCCAATTATCTGTGGTCACGGCAGGTTGCCTAACTAATTTATTGGCTTAATTTAAATAAGCGCCATATCCGTACGTTTACACCAGATAAGCGCGTTTACCAGATTTACAAGCCTATGTTTTCCTTAGTCGACGGTCGAAGTCAATGGGCGCTTTCTGGTCAGCCGTGATGGAAAATGTTCAACTTGTTCCCGTCGAGGTCGCGGAAGTAAGCAGCGTAGAAGCCACCACCGCGATCTCCAGGCGCGCCCTCATCCTTGCCGCCCAGGCTCATGGCGAGCTTGTATACACGATCCACCGTGGCGTTGTCCTTGGCAGCCAGTGCGGCCATGACACCGTTGCCGACGGTCGCGGGCCCGCCATCAGCGGGCTTGATCAGGAGCACCATGGCTGAGCCTGGCGTACCCCAGGCAATGAATTTGTCCGCTTCCATGGTGCGGGAGGCGCCCATCTCCTTTGCCAGGGCGTCGTAGAAAGCGGCCGACTTGGTCAGGTTGTTGGTGCCGAGCGTTACGTATCCGAGCATGTGGTTTTCCTCTGCAAAGTAGATGTATTGAAAGCGGCGGCCGGCCCGCATTTTAGGCAGGCCCTGACCGATCGTGCACGGAGATCAAGTCCACCCTGCCGGCGGCGCTGCCGGTCTCAACAGACATGGGGCGTACCTACTGCGGCACATACACCGTGGCCTTGAGATGCTTGAGGTTGGTCACGATGGTGAATGTCATGAGCACCGGCAATGGCCAGGAGCTCCACTTTTTCACATGGACGGCCGCCCAGGCAGCAGGCTGGTAAGCATAAGCCCACAGCCCGAAGAAAGTCCCGGCGTTTCTGCCAGCCAGATGACAGATTTGGCCAGCACCAGTGCGACCGACAACGGCATGCGCCGGTCGCGCCGCCAGGGGCACGAACAGCGCCAGCGATCAGCTCCGGCACACCACAGCCAGCTTGTTGCCATCGGGATCGCGTACGTAAGCTGCGTAGAAATCGACGTTGTACTGCGGCCGCAATCCTGGGGCGCCTTCGGAACTTCCACCATGGGCCAGCGCGGTGGCATGGAACCGGTCCACCTGTTCGCGGCTGCCGGCCCGCAGCGCCACCATGGTGCCGTTGCCGGGGGTCGCGGGTGCACCATCGAAGGGCTTGCACACCCACAGCGCCACCTGACGCCGCCCGCTGTCCTCGTAGGTTCCCCAGCCAGCCCAATCTTGCCAATCCGGCTCGCCGGAGGTATCGCAGCGTCCCTGTCCGAGTACGGCCATCACGGCATCGTAGAAACGGCAGGCCCGTGGCAGATCACGCGTCCCCAGGCAGACATAGGTGAACATTCTGAGCCCTCAACCGGATGGGAAACGACCGCGGGGATACTGAGGCAATCCGTCGTCCAGGATCAACCACGGCAGCTTGTCCTCGACCCAGAAGCGTGGGCAGCACAACCTTACCCATCCACAGGGTTCAATGGCGTGGGCAGCACCAGCTGGTAAAACGCCAGGTCCAGCCAGTGGCCGAACTTGAAGCCGGCCTGGCGCACCGTCCCCGCATGGGTGAAGCCCAGCTTTTCGTGCAGCCGGATGCTGGCCGTATTCTGTGCATCGATGCCGCCGACCAGCACATGCAGCCCGTGCTCCGGCGCCAGCGCGATCAGCGCCCGCAGCAGGGCCTCACCGACACCCCGGCCGCGATGCGCATGGTGCACATACACGGAATGCTCCATGGTGTACTTGTAGGCGGGCCGGACGCGGAACACGCCCCAGGTCGCGAAACCCAGCAGTTCGCCCGCCGCGGACTCGATGCCGATCACCGGCTGGCCGTTGCGCTGCTTTTCCTCGAACCACGTGACCATGCTTGAGGCAGGCCGGGGCTCGTAGTCGTACAGCGCGGTGGAGTTCTCGATGGCCTCGTTGAGGATGGCGAGGATGGCCCCGGCATGCCGCTGGTATGTGCAGTCGACCCGGTTCATCTCGTACCTGCCATCCCCGCCACCGCGCCTTTACGGTTCCTTGATGTACACAATGAACCCGGCGTCCTCGTGGTCGGTCTTCGCAACCTGCCGGATCGGCACATCAGCAATGGATTCGACTTCCGAAAGACTAGTGCGCCTGGTGCGCCAGCAGTGCGGCCTTGAACTCGCGCAGCTTGCTCTTGACGACAGCCTCGTTGGCAGAACCCATGCGGATCAGCGTCTTCTGTCCTGCAGACAGCGATTCCAGCGCCGGGTCCGCGTACACATACATCACATTGGGTTGCGCCAGGGCAGGCGGCTCGACAGGTTCCGGCGTCGCCAGCAGATGGTCGATCAGCGCCACCGCGTGATCATTGAAGTAACCGTCGGCGTAGCCGAGGTCATCGAAGGCCGTCTGGAACAGGCTGTAGAAATGGAAGTAGATGCTTACCACCTTGTCCGCGTCGACGCTCTTTACCATGTCGACGAAGGGCCTGTAGCGTGCGTAGTTGTCGGTGCTGATGGCAAGCCCGCCGCCACCACTGCTGACGATGAACTGGCCGGGCGTGGCCTTGAACAGCCTCAGGTTGGCAGGCAGTTTCTTGCGCGACAGGTTGTCCACGGTGGCCACTGCGCGGCGGATGACGTTCTGGGTCTGAAGCTGGCTGATGACCGCTGCGGCGTTCGGCAGCGCCGCAATCGCCTTGAGCAGCGCGTCGTCGCTGTGATCCACCTGCGACGGCAGCGGGGCGGAGTCCGCGGTCGCCGGCACCGGATGCTCGATGGGCGGCGGCGCACTTGCGGCGACAGCCGCAGGCTGCGACACCGCCGCAGACTGCGATGCCACCACCGGCTGATCCGGGTGATGGCTGCGATAGCCGTACCAGTACAGTGCGCCGGCCAGCACCACGACCGCAGCCGCGGCGCCCCAGATCATCGGTTTATCGGAGGTCATCGTCGCCTCGCTTGCAGTTGTCACGCGGCGGCGGAATGCGCTCCTGCGCCGCGGGTGAAAGCCCAGTCCAGCAGTTTCGTGGCAAGCCCGCCGCCCAGGCTGCCGCCGGTCACATCTTCGATGCGATACGGCGTACCGCGCAGGATGGACTCGGCCGCGCGGTGACCGCTGCGGATGGCGGGACCGATGCCCTCGCACATGTCGCGGGTCGCAAGTCCCACGGCGTCGCCGGTGATGAACGCGTTGTCCACGCGCACGACATCGACATTGCCACGCAGGTAGTAGCTGTACCCGTGCGGGTCGTACTTCGCACCCTTCGCCAGTCGTTTGTCCAGCTTGGACACCAGATGATTCCAGTGGTCCCAGATGTCCACGCCGCTGGCCTTGATGCGCTCGGCCATGCCGCCGATGCCGATGTTCAGGTAACCGCGAGCCTTGGGGACGTACCAGGAGTATCCGGGCAGGCCACGGTCGAAGAACCACAGGTGGCAGTCAGGGTCCTGCCAGTCGTACTCGATCTCATGCTCCAGGGTGACGGTCTGCAGCTCGGTGGCGCGCGGGTTGGCCTCGCGGAAGAAGCTGCGGTACACCGGGCAGCGGGTGCCGCCGGCGCCGATCAGGTAGTGCCCGCGGAACTGGCCGTCGACGACATAGCCGCCGTCCGCGTCACGCTCGATCTGCTTCACGGTGTGATGCTGATGCCTCGCGCCGGAGCGCTCCAGCAGCCAGGCGTCAAACTCGGTGCGCCGGATCGAGTGCTGCACGCACGGCACGGGCAGGTGCACACCCTTGAAGTAGGCGTGCATCTTCTGGAAGGTCAGAAAGCGGTGCGGATACGCCGCCGGGTCCATTTCAAGGTCGGACACCACCTCG
Source organism: Gammaproteobacteria bacterium (assembly GCA_027451085.1). GTDB lineage: Bacteria > Pseudomonadota > Gammaproteobacteria > Steroidobacterales > Steroidobacteraceae > DAIDKA01. The sequence continues at coordinate 8,055 of DAIDKA010000224.1, read as the reverse complement.
GGGGTGATCCAGCCCGCGCACAGCTTCAGGCGCGGGAAAGTCTCCTTGTCCAGGACCAGCACGTCCGCGCCGGCCTGGCGCAGCTTGCGTGCGGCAGCGCTCCCGGCGGGACCGCCACCGACGATCAGCACATCGCAATTGATCATCGCCGACGGACGCCTAGTACAGGTGGGCGCGCGTCGCCGGGATGTCGTTGTTGTCGGCCGTGGCGAACAGCACCTGGAACAGCTGCAGGGTGCCGGTGGTGAAGGCTGCCTCGGAACCGGCCAGGTACAGCCGCCACATGCGCACGAATTTCTCATCGAACATCGAGCGTACCTTCTCGACATTCTGCTCAAAGAGGTTGAACCAGTCCCTGAGCGTGCGGGCGTAGTGCAGGCGCAGGTTCTCCACGTCGAGCACGGACAGGTTCACAGGCTCGAAGATCTCCATCATCTGCGCCAGCGACGGCGGCTCGGCGCCCGGGAAAATCCGCCGTTCGATCCAAGGATGCAGTCCAGCCGGGTAGTTGCGGCCGATGCTGTGAATCAGGCCGCGGCCGTTGCCACCCAGAACGCCACGGGCGACCCGGCCTAGTTCGCGGTAGTTCTCGACGCCCACATGCTCCAGCATGCCCACGGATACGAAGGCGTCGTAGTTGCCTTTGATGTTACGGTAGTCGTCCTCGACGTACTCGATCTGCCTGTCGAGACCATGGGCGCGGGCGTACTCGCGGGCGAAGGCGATCTGCTCCTTGGCGATGTTGAAGGCACGGACCTTCACGCCGTAGTACTTGGCCATGTGCACGGCCAGGCGGCCCCAGCCAAAACCAGCCTCCACCACGGTTTCACCGGGACGCAGGCGCATCTTGCGGCACACGTGGTGCATCTTGGCATCCTGCGCCTCATCCAGCGTGGTCGCCGGGGTCGGGTAGTAGGCGCACGTGTAGGCCATGGTGCGCCCCAGCCACAGCGAGTAGAAATCGTTGCCGATGTCGTAGTGGTGGTGGATGTTGTCGCGCGAGCCGCCCAGCGTGTTGCGGCGCGGCGCGGACTGCAACAGCCGGCCCAGCAGATTCGAAATCAAGGACTTGCGCTGCTGCGCACGCGCTGACCCGCGGTACACCTCCTCCATGAAGCGCACCAGGTCGCCCTCGATCTGGATGCTGCCGTCGCTGTAGGCGTCGCCGAAGCGCACACCCGGATCGCGCATGATCCCCAGTAGAGTGCTGGCGTCCTTGATTCTGACCGTCGCAACGGGCGTGGAGCCTGGCGGGCTGATGCGCTCACCGTTCCACAGCACGAACTCCACCGCCGGAGCGCCAAACATACCGAGCAGTCTGGCTACAGTCCGGCCGGCGGCCGAAGCCGGGGTCACCGGCGAGGCTGCAGCGGCTCCTGCGGCATGGACGGCACCAGCCGCACCCGTCTGGCTCGACGTCGGGTTTTCCTCCAGGGCATTGACGCTCACGCGCGCTCCTTCCTGCATGTTCAGGCGGCTGGGCCGCTCTTGGGGGCATCCATGCTACACGGGAGCCGGCCCGACGTCAGGGGGGGCACAGCCTCGGCGGCGGTGGCCTCGCAACCTGCCTCCGGCTGGCTATTCATCACCGTCCTCGGCTCCACCCTGACCGATGTAGCTGAACAGTTTGCTCAGGATGACGTACAGCACCTTGCGCTCATCCCGCGTCAGCTTCTGCAACAGCTTTGCCTGGTTGCGCTGCGCCACCGGCAGCACCGACTTGTACAGCGCACGACCCTTGGCGGTCACCGTGAGGATCACGGGCACCGCGGCGGTGTCGCCGGCCTTGCGCGTCCCAGGGGTGGGCGCCTTGGTGGCGATATAACCCCGCTTGATCATGCCCTGCAGGGTCCGGCTGGCCTGGCCCTTGTCCATGCTGCTGTTGGCCACGAGCTCGGAAAAGCGCACTGGCTGGAAGCGGGTGGTCATGGCCAGGAGGCGCCATTCCGGTACCGACAACCCGAAATCCGCCAGGTAGCGGCGGGTCACGTTGGACTTGGCCGCATTCGCCAGGCGGATCAGCTGGAAGGTCAGAAAGTGCCCGAACTGCAGGCTGGTGCCGCGCTCGCCGATGTCCGACCAAGGATCACCTGCCCCTTTCCTCGTCGCAGCGGCAACGGCTCGTTTCGTATTCGTCTTGCGCGCCTTTGTCTTGGCAGCCACTGTGTCACTCCCGTAATGGATTTGCGCCGCGGTCCCAAGGCGGACCGGACGAACGTCTATAGATGGCGCCGCCCGGCCGAGGTTCAACGCTGGTGAGAATGCCGGGTCCGGGGCCTGTATGGAAACCCCATTTTACAGATGAAACCGTCCGGCAGGGGGGTCTTATCCCGCCGCCGATGGTCTAATCAAAAGAAGTCGGCCGCGCCCGATCCCGGTGGTGCTCAAACATAAGGCGCACCTGCTGCGCCGTGGTGCGTCCCTGGGACAGGGGCGGCAGCGCGGCAAGGTCGAAGAATTCCACCGCCTCAGTCTCGATGCTGGGCGTGGCCTCCCCACCCAGGATCTCGCACAGGAACAGCACCTTCCACTGGTGCCAGGGAAAAGGCGTATGCCCCTGGCGGTTACGGTCGAACAGTGCGGCAAGCTTCACGGCGCGGACCTCGAACCCGGCTTCCTCCTTTACCTCGCGCTCGGCTGCCAGCGAGGGGCTGTCCCCCACGTCGGCAAAGCCGCCCGGCAGGGTCCACAGCCCGTCGGCCCGCTCCTTCACCAGCAGGACCCGGTCGTCGCGGAACACCGCCGCCCGGACATCCAGCCTGGGGGTAGCATAACCATCCTCTGCCGCGAACAGGCCTTCGATGACCCTGGGGTCCGCGCCGGAGCCGGCGGCCAGCATTTCCGCGGCCACCTGGCGCACCACGCCGTAGCGCTGCCGGTCGAAGTCGTTGACGGCAAAATGATTGCCGGTCTGGGCAATGGCCTGGAGCTGCTGCGCCCAGTGCAGCCAGCGGTGATCGTCCATGGCAGGATTGTAGTGCACCAGGGCTCCGGACATTGAAACCAATACCGACGCCACCATGCAGTACCGGACCCGCCAACGACCTGGCGCGGGAGCCCGGCGCTGCCCGCGCTCCCGGCGACCTGGCGCAACCGGTTGCCATGCTCAACGAAGCCATCGAAATCCACCGTTCCCTGCGACGGATCGACTGCGCCCGCCGCGCCTTCGTGCTGACCGCCGTGGGCATTCCCAATGAAGTCGCGCCAGTGCTGCCCTGGCGCGGCTGGTCGCTGTGGGTATCGGCAGCCCAGGTGACCGAAGCGCGCTCCCAGCTGGCGCAGTACCAGGCGGAGCAGTTACGTTTCGCGGCTGCGCACCGGGCAGCGCAGCAGATGCCGTCACGGCCCGCCAGACCCGGGGCCTGGCTGGGCGCGCTGGGCTATGCGCTGGTGCTGCTCGTCGTGGCAGCGGCTGTCAGCACAGGTTTCGGCCGGCTGGATGCTTTCGAGGCAGGCACCCTGGATGCGGCGCGGGTGCGGTCCGGTGAATGGTGGCGGGCGTGGACTGCCCTCACCCTGCATGTGGATGCGGCCCACATCACCGCCAATCTCGGTGCCGGCATCTGGTTCGGATGGCTTGCCGGCCAGCTCGCTGGCCCCGGCACGGCCTGGCTGCTCATCGTCCTAGGCGCAGGTCTCGCCAATCTCATCGAGGGCCTGGCGGCCGCACCCGGCTATCGTTCGGTAGGCGCTTCCACCGCGGTATTCACTGCGCTGGGGCTGATGTCCGCCTGGTCCTGGCGTGAACACCGCCACCTGTGGTTGCGCTGGCCCTCGCGGTTGGCGCCTCTGGTTGCAGGCGTGGTGCTGCTCGGATGGCTCGGCACCTCCGGTGAGCACACAGACGTGATGGGTCACCTGCTGGGTTTTGCAGTGGGCGTCGCACTGGGCGCCACCCGTCATGTTCGCGCCCTCGCTCGTCTGCCTCAGTGGCTGGCCGGAGCGGTTGCGCTGGGTGTCATCGCCGTCGCCTGGGCCTGGGCCTGTGCATAACCTACCAGTTCGACGTAGCCCTGAGCGCTGATCGCCTGCCCGGCCCGGCTGCCCCGCGCATCCACCGCCCCTTCCCAGTAACGCGGCCGGGTGGTCAGTTCCTGGTCGGTGAGCACCGGGGTGATGTCGAGGGCAAGAGCCTGCGACGGCACTGACAGCCGCCAGCCCGACGGATAACGCCCGCCGCGCGGACTGTCCCAGTGGCCGGTGACCGTGACACTGATGTCCGACAGCCGCAGCGCATGCACCCCGCCTTCCCGGTCCACGAAAGTGCCGGCGCTATGCACATCGGGCCGTCCATCGCGATCGCGCAGACCGTAGAACATGAGCGCGCTGCCGTCGGAAAGCTGCAGTGCATACCAGTCCCAGCCCTGCTGCTCAGGGCCCAGCCCCCCACTGCCCCACTCGCGGTCGAGCCAGGCCTCGCCCGTGACGGCCAACGTCTTGCCGTCGCGGCGCACGGTGCCGCTCAAGGGCAGTCTTGGCATCGAGTAGTACCAACTGGCCGCGCCTGGCGCATCGTCCTTGATGGACAGTCCCGCCATCCCGTTGAGCACCGGCCTGCCGGTGATCAACGCGCCAAGATCGATGGCATAGGCGCCATCGTCGGCCCTCAGCTGCCAGCGGGCCGGAGCGGCGTCACGATCAGCTGCGCCCGCCACCACCGGCCTCGCAGGCGCCACCTGCTTCAGCGACCAGTCCTGCACCCGCACTGACAGCGGCGTGGCCCTGGACTCACCCAGCCCGAGGGCATCGCGCGCGTAACGAGCACGTGCGTGGAAGCGCCCGCGGGTGAGATCCGAGATCGCAAAATGCGCCGCATACACCTGGCGCGCGCGCCAGCGCGACCCGCCCGCTGCGGCATCAGATACCGCGGGTACGACCGGTGCAGATGACGGTGCAGCCGCTGCCGGCGGCGCCACGCCGAGCCGGAAGAACGTCAGTTCAAAACCGAACTGCTCCCCGTCCGCTGCCTGCAGCCTGCCGGTGAAGTACCACCATTCATGGCGGAAATCCGGGTGCGGCCCATGGTCGGCAGGGAACTTGAACTGGCGCGAGCCCTGCGCCACCGCAAAACCGGCATCAGCTGCGCCACCACGCAGAACCCCCAGGCCATCAGGCGGGGCGGCGCTGGCCCGTGTCAGCGTGCAGCCCATCACCAGCGCGGCACACCCCGGCAGCAGGACCTTGAAGCCCGCGTGCATCATTCCTCCCGCAGGTCCGCAACCAGCGCCGCCCGCCCGGTGCGCCACGCCGGATACAGCCCCGCCAGCAACGCAGCCCCCGCCGCCAGCAGCACCGCGTTCACGAACTGGGCTGCGTGCAGGTGCAGGTCGATGCGCCAGCCGAAGGCGCGGCGATTGATCACCTCCACCAGCAGCAGCGCTGTCAGCAGTCCCGCCGGCAATGCCGCCAGCAGCGCCACGAGCCCCATGAACCCGGCCTGCGCCTCGATCATCAGCGCCGCGCCCAGGCGCGACAGGCCCACCGCCCGCAACAGCGCCAGTTCATGCGCGCGCGACAGCTGCCAGGCCAGCAGCGCACTCACCAGGCCGATGGCCGCCACCGCTGCGGCCAGCCAGTCCAGCACGCGGGTGATCACGAACGTGCGCTCGAAGATGTCCATGGAAGTGGCGCGCACTTCGCCGCTGGAGTTGATGATCAGCGCCTGCCGGCGCGCCACGGCGGCCCGCAAGGCGCGGACCACCGCGTCACGATCCGCCCCGGGCGCGAGATACAGCGCCAGCGCACTCACCGCATCATCATGCCACCAGTGCCGATAAGCGCTGCGTTCGAGCCGCACACTGCCACGATCATTGCCGTACTCACGGTACACCCCGGCGATGCGAAAGGCCCGCGGCCCCGAGACTGTGATCAGCGTGAGCTGTCCGCCGGCGTGCAGGTTCAACCGGTAGGCCAGCGGCTCCGCCAGCAGCAGCTCCCCCGCGGCAAACGCCGGCCACACACGTGCCGGGTCGCCCTGCGTCAGTTGCGTGCCATGTGCCATCGCCGGGCTGAAATCCATGGCATCCACCTGCACCGGCCCGGACGGGGAGTCCACCACCGCACGGCGCGAGGCCACCGCCTGCGCCACGCCGGGCACCCGCGCGAGATCCGCGGCGACGCGCGGATCGATCCAGCGCTCCGGCCGGCTAAATCCGGGCCCGGGCGCACCCACGTACAGATCGGCCTGCAGGGTGCGGGCGAGCCAGTCGCGCAGGGACTCGCGGAAGCTGTCCACCATCACGCTGATGCCGATCATCGCCGCGACCGCCATGGCGAGTGCGGCGACCGCCACACCGGTGCGGCTCAGGGAGGCCGCCACTTCCGCCAACGCTATCCGGCCAAGCGGCGTCATCCGGCCTGCAACCCGCGCTGCGATTCCCGCCAGGGCGGCCAGCAGCGCCGGCGCCAGCGCAGCCACCGCCAGCAGGACCAGGAACAGTGCCAGGAAGCCCGCCGGCACGCTGCGGCTCGAAGCTGCGACCAGCGCACCACAAGCCACCGCCAGCGCTGCGCTCATCCACGGCAGCAGCCGTACGATGCGCCGGGCGCGCGCTTCGAGCACGGAACGGCGCAGGGCGAGAACGGGATGACTGCCCGTGGCTTCGAGCGCCGGAATCAGCGCCGCCACCAGCGCCACGGCGAGCGCGCCGCCCAGGGCCTTGAGCACCTGCAACGGATCGAGGCTCACGCCGTTCACCGCCAGCACGAAGTACAGGTCGTTGATGGTGCGGGTCACCAGGTGCAGCAGACCGTGGGCGATCAGCGTGCCGAGTGCAAGACCGGCAAGAGCACCCGCCACGGACAGCGCCAGCACCTCGAACACCACCAGCCGCAGGATCTCCCAGCGGCGCACACCCAGCGCCCGCAGCACGCCCAGCTCGTGCCGCCGCTGCACGATGGCAAAGCTCATCGCGCCGTACACCAGGAACAGCCCCACCAGCAGCGCCAGCAACGCCAGCGCCTTGAGGTTGGTGCTGAAAGCGCGCGTCATATCAAGACCGGCCTGCGCCCGTCGCGCGGCGGGCGCCAGCGTCACGCCGGGTGGCAGCTGCCGCCGCAACTGCGCAAGTTCAGCCTGCGCAGCCGGTCCGGCCGGCGCCTGGATGTCGATGCGCGACAGCCGGCCCGGCAGCCCCAACCACTCCTGCGCCGTCGCAATGTCCGTGAGCAGCAATGCGCCGGCACCGGCGAGACGTTTGGGCAGGCTGCCCATCACCCGGCCCTCGAACGGCCGGCCACCGACATCGCCGCGCAGCGCATCACCGGGCTTCAACCCCAGGCCTGCAAGCGTCGCAGGCGCCAGCATTGCCCCGTTCCCCAGCAGCCACGAGCGCAGCGAGCCCTCGTCCGGTGCCGGCCCCTCAAAATCCAGGTTTGGCGCCGTCACCGCCCATGAGCGGTGGTTGCCCGTGGCCGGGTGGACAGAAAAATCCGCCGCCGCCAACGGGTCCACCCCGACCAGTTGCAGCGCCTCATCGCCCACCGTCACATAGCCCTCGACGATGGGGGCCAGGCGGATCACGTGCGCCCGCTGCACGAGCTGCACATAAAGATCTTCATCGACACCCGCCGGACCTGCGCTGATCTCGTGCGTGGCGGGTCCGCTCACCGCCGCCAGCGACAGTTCAAACGCGCGGGAGGCGCTGCCGGTGGCGATGTCCACCGCGACGATGCTTGCGACGCCCAGTGTCAAACCCACGAGCGCCAGCGCCAGTTGCGCCGGATGGCGCAGCAGGTGCCGGCTGGTGGCGGCCCACAGCAGGCTCATCAGCCCGGCGCCGCAGCGCTGCCGATCTGCCCGGCGGCAGCACCGCCTTCAGCCACGGCCTGCCGGCCTTCTTCCAGCAACTGCCCGTCGTGCAGGGTGAGGCAGCGGTCAAGACTGCCGGCAAGCGCACGGTCATGCGTGACCATCACCAGCGTCGCGCCGCGCTCGCGTGCCAGTCGGCACAGCAGCGGCGCCACCTGCGCGGCGGTGACCTCATCGAGGTTGCCCGTGGGTTCATCCGCCAGCAGCAGGTCAGGCTCATGCACGAGCGCCCGCGCCAGCGCCAC
>DAIDKA010000223.1 GCA_027451085.1 Gammaproteobacteria bacterium | reverse complement strand
TCAACCTGCTGGCCCCGACGGTGGAACTGATCGCTCGTGGCAACCTTCATCCTGCGCTCATCGACCTGCTCATCCAGGCTGCGAGGGACGTCAACGGCCGGCCCAGCATCCTGCAGTCCTCGGGGCAGTTCCCCAACGCATCGACGTCCAGCCTGCCCATCAGCGATGAGGCCGCCCGCTACTACAAGTCAGGCGACAAGGGCCTGACCTACCGCTACATGCCCTTCTGGCTCGCGAGCCTCGTGAACCGCATCCTGGTCGTGGTGGTACCGGCGCTGGTCATCATGATCCCCAGCCTGAAGTACCTGCCTCAGCTCTACAACTGGCGCATCACCCGCAACATCCACCGCATTTATGGCCAGCTCATGGCGCTGGAACGCGAGTCGCTCGGGAACGTCAGCGCGGAACGGCGCGCGGAACTGGCGCTGGATCTTGAAGAAGTCGAGCGTGGCGTCATCGGGCTGAAAATCCCGGGCTCGCATGCAGAACTGGCCTATCAGCTGCGTGAGCACATCGAGATCGCCCGCCACAACCTCAGCCGCTCGCGGGCACCGGCGCACTGATGCTCAAGGCAGCGGGACTGGTCCCGGCCGGATTCAGGATCCCGGGCATTCGTGACTGACATGCCGCACCCCGGCCCCTGGGGGGCCGGGAGCGACAGTCAGTCACGTGAGTGCCAACGCCGTGAAGCGTCTTGCGCCACCTCAGGTCTTCAGCAGCGCAGTGTCGACCGGCAGGTTGCGGATGCGCTTGCCGGTGGCGGCGAAGATCGCATTGCACAGCGCCGGCAGCGCTGGCGGCAGCGACGGCTCGCCCAGGCCCGTGGGCGGGTTGTTGGTCTGCAGGAAGTGCACTTCGACCGGCGGCGCCATGTTCATACGCAGCAGCGGGTACTCGTGGAAGTTGGTCTGGATGATCCGGCCGTTCTCCAGCGTGACCTTCAGCCCCAGCGCCTGGCTGATGCCGTCGATGACACCACCCTGCACCTGGTTCTCGGCCGCGCCCGGGTTGATGATGGGCGTGCCGACATCGCCGACCACCCATACCTTGTCGACTTTCACACTGCCGTCCGCCGGGGCAACCGTGACCTGCGCAACCTCGGCGAAGTAGCCCAGATGACTCCAGTACATGGCGACACCCATGCCGGTGCCCTTGGGCAGCTGGCTGCGCCGGGTGGCCCAGCCGGAGCGCTCGCGCACTTCCTGCAGCACAGCGATGGCCCGCTTGCCGTCGAACCCCGCCATCGGGAAGCCCATGCCACCACCACCGCGGCGGCCACCGGCCGGCGGCGGCGGCGACGGCACGCGCTCCTGCGAGTACAGCCCGATGGCGTACTCGATCGGATCCTTGCCTGCGGCATGCGCAACTTCATCCAGGAAGGACTGGAAGGCGAACGCCAGGGCGTTGGCGCCCGGCGCGCGCATCGGCCCGGTGGGAACCCCTGATTCCATCATCGAGGCGCCGAACTCCAGGTTCCTGACGTACTTGGCGGGGAACTCGGTCGCCCCCATATCGGCGCTGTCATTGAACCTGGGGAACTTCTTGCCCGGAATGGGCGCCGCGGGCGGCGCACCCGGGGGTGAAGGCGGAACATCGCTGACGCCACCGAAGCTGACGAAGTGGTCGGTGAACGCAACGAGTTCGCCGTTGGCGTCGAGACCGGCCTTGAAGTTGTGCCAGCCAGCCGGACGGAAGTACTCGTGCTGCAGGTCCTGGGTGCGGTTGTGCAGCAGCTTCACCGGCTCGCCCTGCAGCTTCGACAGGTACGCGGCCTCCACCATGAAGTCGCTGCCCAGGCGCCGGCCGAAGCCGCCGCCACTGCGGGTCACGTGGACGATGACGTCCTGCTCGGGAATGCCCAGAGTCTTGGAGATGAGGGTGCGGCCGGCGCCCGGGTTCTGCGTCGGCGCCCAGATTTCCAGCTTGCCGTCTTTGAATGACGCGGTGGAGTTCATGGGCTCCATCGTCGCGTGATAGACGAACGGGTAATGATAAGCGGCTTCCACCGTCCTGGCCGCGGACGCCATGGCGGTCTTCGCGTCACCGTCCGAGCGGATCGTCACCTGCGGTGGCAGCTTTGCCAGTTGCGCGGCGGTTGCGGCATAGCCCTCCGAGCTCTGCTGCGCCATCTCACCCTCGTTCCACTGCACCTTCAGCGAATCGGAGGCCTTGTTGGCGATCCACCAGCTGTCGGCGATGATGGCGACGCCTGGTATCAGGCCCATCTGCATGCCGTCCGGCAGGCCGGTGGGTGCACTGGGGTTCACGATGAACACATTGCGCACGCCCTTGATGGCCTTGATCTCATCGACGTTGGCGCTGACCACCGTGCCGCCGAACACCGGGCACTTCATGTAGACGGCATAACGCATGCCGGGCAGCTGGGCGTCGATGCCGAACATCGGGATGCCCTTGACGATCCGCGGGCTGTCCACGCCAGGCCTGGTGGTGCCGATGATGGTGAAGTCCTTGGGGTCCTTCAGCGTCACGGTCTTGAGATCCGGCGCAGTCACCCTGGCGGCGGCCTCTGCGAGCTTGCCGTAACCCAGCGACTTGCCGCTGGTCTTGTGCAGCACCTTGCCTGCCGAAGTGGTGCACTCCGCGGCGGGCACTCCCCACTGCTGCGCGGCCGCGGTGACCAGCATGGCGCGTCCGGCGGCGCCTGCGCGGCGCAGCGGATCCCAGTTCATGGGGGTGGAGAAACTGCCGCCCGCGAACTGCGCGCCATACAGGCGCGGATCAACGGGCGCCTGTTCGGTGCGCACGTCCTTCCAGTCGGCGTCCAGCTCGTCGGCAACCACCATGGGCAGCGACGTCTTGATGCCCTGGCCGATCTCCGGGCATTTGGACTGGATGGTGATGATCCCGTCACGGGCGATGCTGATGTAGGCGTTGAGGATGCCGGCATCGCCGGCTTCGCCGCCGG